>NZ_JBDNWF010000041.1:0-23466 GCF_047721125.1 Acetobacter papayae
ACACAAAATACCCCAGAAAACTCCGAAAAATTAAACCACTTCAATCACATAGACCTGATTCGCGGAGCCATGAGACGAAGTGTCCGATTCCCGTTTCCAGTGTCGTGGAGGGCTGCCAGCCTGTCAGAGCGCGGATAGCGCGGATATCGGCCCAGGTTCTTTCCACATCAGCACCCGGCCTTGGTTGCAGGGTAATCTGCGCCTTACGGCCCAGATGCTGCTCCAGCAGGCTAACCAGATGGCGCACGGATTCCGGCCGGTCGTTTCCGACATTGAGAATCCGTGGCTGATCGGGAGCAGGCGGGTGGGCGAACACCGCCAACACTGCCCGCGTTACGTCATCGATATAGGTGAAGTCGCGCGCGAGGGCGTCGCCCTCGTAGAGAGTCACGGGCTCGCCAGCCATAATGGCGCGGGCAAAGCTGTAATAGGCCATGTCCGGGCGGCCCCACGGCCCATAGACCGTAAAGAAGCGCAACCCTGTCTGCGGCAGTCCATACAGATGGCTATAAGCAACCGAGGCCAGCTCGGCGCTGCGCTTTGTCACAGCATAGAAAGAGCCCGGCCTGTCCACCGGATCGCTCTCGGAAAACGGCAGGCGCGTATTGCCCCCGTAAACCGAGGAGGAGGACGCATAGACCAAATGGTCCAGCCGCCGCAGCCTGCGGGCGAACTCCAGCACCGCCACATGGCCGCACACATTCGTGCCTGCGAACACATAGGGGTCTTTCAGGGAGTACCGCACCCCGGCCTGTGCGGCCATATGGAAGATGCCGCATATATCCGGCTCGGCCTGCCGCAGGGCTTCAAGCGCCTCGGGGTTGCTGACATCAAGCTGATGAAAGGAAAATCCGGCCTGCTGTTGCAGCCGGGCCAGCCGGGCCTGTTTGAGCGCCGGGCTGTAATAGCTGTTCAGGTTATCCAGCCCGACAACACGTTCGCCCCGCGCCAGCAGGGCCTGGGCGACATGCGCCCCCACAAACCCGGCCACGCCGGTTACCAAGAGTACCACGTTTACTGCCCCAGATCCTGCGCGCCACGCCCTGCGGCCGGACCAGCCCGGCCGCCGATGCTTTTAATCGAACGCCTTATGGCGCGGGGTGCGCTGCCCCAGTGGTGGCGCCCGTAGCGTTGCCCTTGGCATTGCCCGTTTCATCACCCGCCAGCGTGGCAGACACCACCTTGTCACCCACGGTAATGCCTAGCTTGGCTGTCAGCCCGCCTGCCAGTTCCAGCGTGGCCAGCACCGGGCCATGGCTGCTGATATAAGCAAGACTGTAGGGAACGGCGTTTTCGACAATGGAGGAAACCCGCCCGTCGCTCCCGATAAAGACGATATCCAGCGGGACGACTGTGTTCTGCATCCACATATCGCTCTGGCGCGGGGTTTTCCACGGGAACAGCATACCGCCATCTTCCGGCACGGCGGTGCGGAACATTTCGCCCACCTGCTGCTGGCGCGGCGTGCGCGCCACTTCCACAGAAAACGCATGCGTGCCGGTGGCCGAGACAATGGTCAGGCTTTCCTTGGCCAGCACCGGCTGCGCCTGCGTGGGCTCGCCTGTCAGCGACGCCTCCGCACCGGCGGCACTCTCCTGCGCCCGAACCACCACCATGGGTACTGCCTGCGCCACACATGCGGCCACCAGAGCCGCCAACACTTTGTAGTTCACGTTACCTTACTCTCCCCAGCCTCAGCCTTGCAGGAATGGATTGCCCGCCGCCTCTGTATCCAGCGTGGTCAGGCCACCATGGCCGGGCACAACCGTAATATCGTCACGTATTGCCGCGCCGCCTGACTCTTTTGTCAGCGGCAGCAGTTTGTCCTTGATAGAGCTTACCAGCAGCGGGCCATCGCCATAGGCGAAATCTGTCCGCCCGACCGTGCCACGAAACAGCACATCGCCCACAAAAGCGAAGCGCGCTGCCTTGTCCACAAACACCACATGGCCGGGCGTATGCCCCGGCACGTGCAGCACATGCAGGCGGCACCCGGCATAGTCCAGCACCTCGCCCTCCTGCACAAAGCGATCGACCGTGGCGTTTTCCAGCCCTTCAAGCCCGAAATGCCGGGCCTGATCGGCAATGGACGCCAGCAGGAAGGCATCGCGCTCATCGGGCCCGATCACATCCGGCGCGGGGGCTGCGCGTTCGGCCAGCCCGCGGCGCAAGGCCGCCACACCCCCGGCATGGTCCAGATGGCCATGCGTAATCAGGATAGCCTCGACCTCAAGGGCGTGCCGGTCAATGAAAGCCAGAAGCGTATCGGCATCCCCTCCGGGGTCAACCACGAGGGCGCGCCGGGTTTCGGGGTTCCACAAAATGGAACAGTTCTGCCTGAAGGGCGTAACCGGTATGATGTTCAACTGCATGCCGGGATAGGCCACATGCATGGCTTCACTCTCCTTAACCATACGGGGGGTGTTGCGCTGGTTTGCCCCGTCTGTTCAGGCAATGGCACGAATACGGGCAAAAAAAAACTGCCGGTGCGGCGGAAAGCCCCGCGCGACCGGCAGTTCTGAAAGGCGTGGGGCGTTTACCCGCCCCAAACGGGCACCTTTAGCCCGGCATGACCCAGCCCGTGGCCGGGATATCAAAATGCGGCCGCAGCTCGTGCGAGGGGATGTTGATAAGGTCCTTGGACAGCACCTTGATAACCCGCGCAGCCGCGGGTGCGCTCAGATGCTGGCGGATTTCGTGCAGCACGGGCGCGGGGGCTGCCACCACAAACGCCGCCACATTGGCCCCATCATGCGCAACCTGCGCGTTCATGCGATCGGCCACGCTACGGGCAAACGCATCCTTACGCGCATCCGCGGGCGTGGCACCGGCAGGCATCTGGCCCGGCGTGGCTGTATGGGCGTGGCTGTCAGATACCTCCACATCGTGCATGGCACCCTGACTATCGTGCAGGAAACGCACCTTGCCCCCATCGGCCACGACATACACAACCTGACCGTCTCTAGCTTCCGTCATGAACTTTCCAGTCCCTGTTCGTGTTAACCGCGACAGACGGCTCCGGCTGATCGCCTCACGCAGGGGAGCCCCCCGCCCGGACGATACGCTGCTTGATGGGCAGCCTGTCCGCTGGATGATATAGGGTGGACATATGACAGTTTCACCCCCTCACCCCCCGGAAGAGATGCAAAAAACCGCACAGCACACGCTGGACCATGCCCTGCACTGGGTGCGACAGGGTCAGGCCGTGGCCGTGGCCACCGTAACCGGCACATGGGGCAGCTCACCCCGCCCGGCGGGCAGTTGCATGGTCATGGCCGAGAGTGGCCGGGTGGAGGGCTCTGTCAGCGGCGGGTGCGTGGAATCGGATGTCATGCACAATGCGCTACGGATCATGGCGGGCGATGCGCCGGAAGTGCTGGATTACGGTGTCAGCAGCGCACGGGCATGGGAAGTGGGTCTGGCCTGCGGTGGCCGCCTTGAAGTGCTGGTGGAAGCCGTGCGCAGCCCCGCCTGCCCCACCGGCACATGGCCTATGGAAATACTGGAACAGCTCTGTGCGCTCATGGCCGCGCGCCGCCCGGCAGTGCTGCTGCGCACGCTGGATGCCACGCAGCACCGCGTGCTGGCCACCCGCGCCGATGGCGCGCTGGAACACCCCGCGCATGACGAGGCCCTAGGCCGCGCCGCCCTGCATGCACTGGCCACCGGGCGGGGGCTGCTCACCCCGGACAGCGCCGGGCAGAACTGGTTTGTGCAGCCCCTGCTACCGCCGCCCCGCCTACTTATTGTGGGCGCGGTTCATATTGCCCAGCATCTGGCCCGGCTGGCCGCCCTTACGGGGTTTGACCCCATTGTGGTGGACCCGCGTGAGGCACTGGCCACGACCGAGCGTTTCCCCGGTCTGGAGCCGGGGCGAACCCTGATAACCGAATGGCCGGATGAAGCCCTGCCCGCACTGAGTATCGATTCCACCACAGCCCTCGTTACCCTGACACATGATGCCAAGCTGGATGACCCCACGCTGGAAACGGCACTGGGTAGCCCGGCTTTCTATATTGGTGCGCTGGGCTCGCGCAAAACACAGGCCAGCAGGCTTGAACGCCTGCAACAGCTTGGCTACGCGCCCGAAGCTCTGGCGCGTATTCGCGGGCCGGTGGGGCTGGCTATCGGCGCTGTGGGTGCTGAGGAAATTGCCCTGTCCATTCTGGCCGATATCGTGGCCGTGCGGCGCAACGGCCCATTGGCGACCCGGCGCGGCTGGGACAACCCGTAATGCCCGGCACCCCGCCCCCTTCCACCCTGCCGGGCACAATGGCCATTATTCTGGCGGCCGGGCGCTCAAGCCGCACGGCCCCTGCCCATAAGCTGCTGGCATGCGATGCCTCGGGCCAGCCCATGCTGCTACGCACACTCAACGCCGTGCTGGCCAGCGCGGTGGAGGAAGTGCTGGTGCTTTTACCGCCAGAGCGGCCCGACATGGCAGCCCTGCTGCACCCCCTGCAGGAAAGCCCGGCCAATGCGCCCCCGGCTTCAGCCCCCCTCGCCCCCGGTGGCAGGCAACCAGTGCGACGGCTGCGCATGACCTGCGTGCGCCAGCCTGAGCTTGGCCTGTCGCGCTCGCTCCATGCCGGAGTGCGTGCGGCCATGCGCCGCCGGGCGAGCAGCCTGCTGGTGTGTCTGGCGGACATGCCGCTAGTCAGCCCCGCTTTGCTGGACACGCTGCTGAACACGCAGCGCACCACCCATGCCCCCGCCGTCGCGCCCGACCGGCACGGCCAGCCCGGCAACCCCGTGCTATGGAGTGCGCAGTGCTATGACAGGCTGCTGACTGTGCAGGGCGATCAGGGTGGCCGAACCATCCTGCGCGATCTCGGCTCCGCCGTGCGGCTGGTGCCCGCCCCCGCCGCCATGCTGGAAGATTTCGACACCGCCGAGCGCCTGTCGGATTTTGCCCGTATGCCTGCGGCAGACCCCACACCCACACAGGCATAAAACCGCGCTCTCAGGCAATGGGGGCCGGGTTGCACCGTCTTTTTAACCCATAGCGGGATTCAGGCAGTTGACCGCACGCGCTGGCGGGCCAAAAACTACGGCAGGGCCAGTCCCCCCGGCGCAGGGCCGGGCGGCACGCCCCCAGACACCGGCCCGCCAGACACCAGCCACCCCCAGACAGGGTAGCGAGGGATGGCGGTTCTTTTTTGCAGGAAAGAGTTTCCCGATATGAGCAAGATTCTCCGCACCAACCCGAACCCCATCCTGTCCGCCGCGGTGGAATATCATGGTTTTGTCTACACGCAGGGCGTGGTGGCCCGGAACCTCGATCTGGACATGGAAGGCCAGACCAAGGACGTGCTGGAACAGATCGACGCCCTGCTGGAACAGCACGGCACCGACAACACCCGTCTGCTGCAGGCCCAGATCTGGCTGAAAGACATCAACGACCGTGAAATCCTGAACAAGCTGTGGAGCGCATGGCTGCCCGAAGGTGGCGCTCCGGCGCGCGCCTGTGTGCAGGGCATTCTGGCCGACCCGCGCATGCTGGTCGAAATCATGCTGGTCACCACCAAATAAGCACCTGATCGGCTATTGGCGGCAGGGTAGCCCGACTCAGACGGGTTCCCTGCCGCAATGATCAGGCCCGGCCCCTGTGTGGCCGGTGACGGGGCGGGGTTTACCTGCCCCGTTTTTTGTACCCCTCACACTCCGCCGCCTTCACGCCGGCGAAGTGTGGCAAAAACGCACCGAACACCCGATGCGTTGTATCAGCGCCACAGTTCCTCCGAATCCCCACCCCTTGGGGGCTATGCGGTTTTTTCATCATTCGTGAAGGATTTGTTCTCTTGAGAGGGCAAAATAAAACAGATTTAGACAGATTTGTGACGGGATATAGGAATATAATCCTATTTTTATATTTTTAAGGGGGTTGAAATATCAAAGTGCATTTTTTGCGTTTTTGCTACGCAATGAGAGCTTGCCTGATCTGCGTCAGCCCTTATAGGTGGAACTATCTTGTGAACAGACGCACTTAGCAGCGCACGGAAAATCTAAGGTGGAACCCATGCGGAATGGCCAGCCAAAGACCCTGAAACTGAAACTGGCTGTTTTGTCGTTCTGTTCTGCTGTCCTATCCGTTTCTGGCGTTGCCAAGGCAGCCACCCACAAGGCCCCCACCCATCATGCCGTCACATCCGCCAGCCATGGCAATGCGGGCGCGCATCACGGTATCCACCATGTGGCAAGCCGCCACCATGGTGGTGGGCATGTGATCCAGTGCGTGGCCTACGCCAAATCCGCTTCCGATGTCATGCTGCGTGGCAATGCCCGTGACTGGTGGCACAATGCCGCCGGTGTGTATGAGCGCGGTCAGGCTCCTGAAGCCGGTAGTGTTCTGAACTTCCGTGGCACGCGCCGTATGCCGCTGGGCCATGTGGCCGTTGTGCGCAACGTGGTGGACAGCCGCACCATTGTTATCGACCAGTCTCACTGGGCGCAGGCGGGTGTCAGCCACAACGTGTCAGTTATTGACGTTTCCGCCAATAACGACTGGTCGGCCGTGCGGGTTGCCCTGAACAAAAACAGCGGCACCTACGGGTCGATCTACCCCACTTACGGCTTTATCTATCCCCGTTCACCGGGTGCTGCCCCTGCAGCGCAGATTGCCAGCACCACACCGCAGAGCCAGCGTGATGCTGTCATGACGGCATGGGCCAAGAAAACAGCGGGTGCGACTACGCAGGTTGCGCAGGCTCCCTGAAGCCAGCCGCCCCGGCTGCTCCACAGCTCGCCTGAAGCACGAAACAGTAAAAAGCCTGCCTCTTTATAAAAAAGAGGCAGGCTTTTTTATTATATCCATCAATCCTCAGCCACCTGTCCAAGGCGGGTGGGCTACCCCGCCCGCCCTACTAGCAACAAACCAGTAGGACAGGCGGGAAAACGCAGGGCTTTTCAGCCCTGTTCAGCCCACACGCTCATATCCGGGCAGGAGCAGATGAGGTTACGGTCACCATAGGCATTATCGATACGGCCCACAGGCGGCCAGTATTTGGAATCCGCCCGCACACCGGGGGGAAAGCACGCCTGCTGGCGGGTATAGGGATGCGCCCATTCGCTGACCGTCAGCGCCTCGCCGGTATGGGGGGCATGGCGCAGCACGGACTGTTCTACCGCCACATCGCCCCGTTCGATCGCGCGCACTTCCTCACGGATTGCCAGCATGGCATCGCAGAAACGATCAAGCTCGGCCATGTTTTCAGATTCCGTGGGCTCCACCATCAGCGTGCCCGCAACCGGAAAGCTCACCGTAGGCGCATGGAAGCCAAAATCCACCAACCGCTTGGCAATGTCATCCACGGTAACGCCCGTCATATCCTTGATGGGGCGCAGATCGAGAATACATTCATGCGCCACACGCCCCTGCGCGCCGCGATACAGCACCGGATAGGCATCGCCCAGACGGGTTGCAATGTAATTGGCGTTCAGAATGGCAACCTGCGTGGCACGGGTCAGCCCCGCATCGCCCATCAGGCGGATATAAGCCCATGAAATCGGCAGGATGGAGGCCGAACCAAACGGAGCAGCACTCACCACCATATCGGCATCGGCTTCCTGCGGGTTGCCCGGCAGGTAGGGCGCAAGATGCGCACGCACGCCAATCGGTCCCATGCCCGGCCCACCGCCACCATGCGGAATGCAGAAGGTTTTGTGCAGGTTGAAATGGCTGACATCGCCGCCGTAATCACCCGGACGGGCCAGCCCGACCTGCGCATTCATATTCGCGCCATCGACATAAACCTGCCCGCCCGCTTCATGCACCAGATCGCATACAAGGCGCATGTTTTCTTCAAACACGCCGTGGGTGGAGGGGTAGGTAATCATGACAGCGGCCAGTTCAGCCGCGTGAGCCTGCACTTTTTCGCGCATGTCGGCCAGGTCGATATTGCCCTGCGCATCGCAGCGCACCACCACCACCTTCATGCCCGCCATCTGGGCCGAGGCCGGGTTGGTACCATGGGCCGAAGCCGGAATGAGGCAGACCGTCCGCCCCGCCTCGCCCCGCGCATGATGATAGGCGCGAATGGCCAGCAGCCCCGCATATTCACCCTGCGCGCCCGAATTGGGCTGAAAGGACACGGCATCATATCCGCTGATCTGGCACAGCCAGCGTTCCAGATCCGCCAGCAGAATACGGTAGCCCGTGGCCTGATCCGCCGGAGCATACGGGTGCAGGCTGGAAAAACCGGGCCATGTAATCGGCAGCATTTCCACCGTGGCGTTCAGCTTCATGGTGCACGAACCCAGCGGGATCATGGTGCGATCGAGCGCAAGGTCCTTGTCCGACAGGCGGCGCAGGTAGCGCAGCATATCGGTTTCGGAACGCAGGGTGTTGAAAATGGCCTGCTTCATGAAAGCCGACTGCCGCACCAGATGGCCCGGCAGGGCACTGGCCGGGGCCGCAAGCTCTGCTGCCAGAGCCTGCACGCGCGCCTCATCCGCACAGAAAACCGACCACACGGCCCGCACGGTTTCAGGGGTTGTGGTTTCATCAAGGCTAATACCCAGACGGCCACGCCCCGCATCGCGCAGGTTCAGCCCCAGCGTGCGTGCACGCTCCAGCAGGCTGGCCGCGTCCTCACCCGCTTCGATGCTCAGCGTATCGAAAAACGCCCCATGCACCACCGTAACCCCCAGCGCGCGCAGGCCCGCCGCCAGTGTAACGGTCAGCCCGTGCACGCGCCGTGCAATGGCGCGCAGCCCTTCCGGGCCATGATACGTGGCATAAAGCCCGGCCAGAACCGCCAGCAGAACCTGTGCGGTGCAGATGTTGGAGGTCGCTTTTTCGCGCCGGATATGCTGCTCGCGCGTTTGCAGCGCCAGACGGTAGGCAGGCTGGCCCGCACTATCCACCGACACGCCAACCAGACGCCCCGGCATGCTACGCTTATACGCATCGCGCACCGCCATATAGGCCGCGTGCGGCCCACCATACCCCATGGGCACGCCAAAACGCTGGGTGGAGCCAATGGCGATATCCGCCCCCAGATCACCCGGCGAGGCCAGCACTGTCAGGGCCAACGGGTCCGCTGCCATAACGGCAATGGCCCCGGCCTCATGCAGGGCGGTAATAACTGCTGCCGGGTCAGCCACCTGACCGGACGAGCCGGGATACTGCACCAGTGCCCCAAACACCTCGGCCGCGCGCAGGTCGCGGGCGATATTGCCTACAACAACCGAAAAGCCCATGGGCTCGGCGCGGGTTTTCAGCACCGCGATGGTCTGGGGGTGGCAGTCTTCATCCACAAAAAACGTGGTGGTGCGGTTTTTGGCCACACGATGAGCCAGCGCCATGGCTTCGGCCGCTGCCGTTGCCTCATCCAGCAAAGAGGCATTGGCAATATCAAGCCCGGTCAGCTCCGTGACCATGGTCTGGAAATTCAGCAGGGCTTCAAGACGGCCCTGGCTGATTTCGGGCTGGTAGGGCGTATAGGCCGTGTACCATGCGGGATTTTCCAGCACGTTGCGCTGGATAACCGCAGGCAGAACCGTTCCGTAATAGCCCTGCCCGATCAGCGATGTCATGATCGTATTGCGCGCGGCAATGGCACGCAGGCGGGCCAGCACCTCAACTTCGCTCCAGCCCGGCCCAATGCCCATGGCCCCGCCGAGACGAATATCGCCCGGCAGGGTCTGCGCGGCCAGTGCTTCGAGCGAATCCGCTCCCACGCTCCGCAGCATGGTTTCCACATCATGGCTGGCGGGGCCGATATGACGCGCATGAAACGCGCCATCGGGCTCGGCCAGTCCGGCAAAGGCAGGTAGTGCCTGATCCGGCCCGAACGGCCTGTTATCCGATGTAAAATCACCTGAAAGCATGGGAGTATCCTGAACGGGCTGGAAAGCGGAAACGGAGTGTCAAGCCAGAGCCTAGCCGAGGAACGCCGTATAGGCGGCTGCGTCCATCAGCCCGGCAAGCTGCTCGGGCGCGCTCAGGCGAAAGCGGAAAATCCAGCCTTCGCCTTCGGGGTCGTTGCTGATGCAGGAGGCATCGTCCGCCACGGCGGGGTTGCCATCGAGCACTTCGCCATCAACCGGAGCGTAAATGTCTGAGGCCGCCTTAACGGATTCGACCACGGCAGCCGTCTCGCCTGCCTTGACGACGGTGCCTGCCGGACGGGCTTCGGCAAAGACCAGCTCACCCAGCTCGCTGGCGGCATGGCGGGTAATACCCACAACGGCGCTATCACCCTCAACACGCAGCCACTCATGTTCTTTGGTAAAATAAAGGCTCATCTGATTTCTCCTGAGAGGCACCCGGCTGGGTACCATGAAAAACTGAAAAAAAACGGCAGGTCGGAGCCTTAGGCGGCCACACGCCTGAAACCGGCGGGCACGAACGGCAGTGCTTGCACCGTGCAGGCCACGGCACGGCCACGCAGCTCGGCAGCCACCGCCTGCCCCGGCTGGGCCAGAGCGGTGCTGACATAGCCCATGGCCACCGGCGCATCGACCGTGGGGCCGAACCCGCCCGAGGTCACAGAACCCACCGGGCTAACCAGCGTTGCATCGGCAAACAAACCGGCTCCACCACGCACGGGGGCGCGGCCTTCGGGCAGCAGGCCTACGCGACGGCGGATGGTGCCTTCGCTCAACTGAGCCAGAATGATCTCCGCACCGGGGAAACCGCCTGCGCGCGCGCCACCGGCCCGGCGGCTTTTCTGGATCGACCATTCCAGCGCGGCTTCAACAGGGGTGGTTGTTTCATCAATATCCGCGCCATAGAGGCACAGCCCGGCTTCAAGCCGCAGGCTGTCACGCGCACCAAGCCCGATAGGGGCCACGCCGGGCTGCGCCAGCAGGGTGCGGGCCAGTGCCTCGGCCTGCGCAGCGGGGACGGAAATTTCAAACCCGTCTTCGCCCGTATAGCCGGAGCGCGACACCACGCAGGCGGCACCGGCAATATCGAGTGCCCGCACATCCATAAACAGCATGTCCTGCACGGCGGGGGCCAGCGCTGCCAGCACCTGTCCGGCCAGCGGGCCTTGCAGAGCAAGAAGCGCGCGGTCTTCCAGCACGTCCAGCGTGCAGCTTTCAGACAGATGCGCGCGCATATGGGCAATATCCCCTGCCTTGCACGCGGCATTGATAACAATCAGCAGTTCGTTCTCCAGCCGGGTGACCATCAGGTCATCCAGAATACCGCCCCGCTCATTGGTAAACTGCGTATAACGCTGCCGCCCGGAGGCCAGCCCCGCGATATCGGCCGGCACAAGCTGCTCCAGCGCCAAAGCCGCATCGCGCACCGCGCCGGAGCGCGCACGCACGCGCACCTGCCCCATATGCGAGACATCGAACAGCCCTGCCTGCGTGCGGGTATGCCGGTGCTCGGCCATAATGCCCTCGGCATATTGCAGAGGCATGGCATAGCCCGCGAACGGCACCATGCGGGCACCGAGATCCGTATGCAGGGAAAAAAGAGGGGTATGGAGAAGTGATTCGGAACTCATGCACACTGCCCTTGCGCGTTACAAAAAGGCCATGCCTTCCTTACGCGGGGTGCGAAGGGGCCTGGACCGTAAACCGTCCGTTGCCCCTTCTGTGCCTTGTGCCTGAGATCGCTATCCCGTCGGCGGACGCCTCAAGGGCGTCTCTCTCCAGAAGTTTTAATGCGCAGGGTCCTTTTGCCTGAGAGTTTCCGGGGCGGTTGCTCCTTCGGCGCCAGCTCGAAGCTGGGCTCTCCCTCTGCGCGGCGTGATTGGTGACATCATTTTAACGACAAGTCAATCACGCCCCGCAAGGCCGTTAGACTCAGGCTTTTCCTGCGGGAAGGTGCTTGGCGATATACGGCGGCAGGTTAAAGGAACCGACATGAATCTCGGGTGTCCAGTACTGGGTTTTACCCTCCAGACCGGCGGCCTGCGCCCGCGTGCGCACGCTCTGCACATCCTGCCCGGCAAGGCTGACCTTGGAGGCAATACCCAGTGTCATGAACCCGCCCACATAGGTCGGCACCGCCGCGACATAGGCTGACACATGCGGGAAAAACTTCGCCCGGCGCAGGCTGGTTTCATACAGCTCATCCGCCTGCATGAACGGCACACCGCACTGGTTGACGATCAGCCCCTGAGCGCTGAGCACGCGCGCGCACTGCTCGTAGAAAGAATCGGTGAACAGGACTTCACCCACCCCGATCGGGTCCGTGCTGTCGACAATAATGACATCGAACGCAGCATCGGGCGCACGGGCCACGTAGTCGATACCGTCACCCACGATCACTTCGGCCCGCGGGTTGGTCCAGGCGTCCTGCGCGATGGAGGGCAGGTGCTCCTTGGACAGTTCGATAACCGCACCGTCAATTTCCACCATCACAGCTTTTTCCACGCCGGGATGTTCGAGCACGCGGCGCAGCACGCCGCCATCGCCTGCACCGATAATCAGCACCCGGCGCGGGTCAGGGTGGCTGAACAGCGGCACGTGGGTGAGCATTTCCTGATAAACGAACTCATCGCGCTCGGTAATCTGCACCACGCCATCGAGCAGCAGCACCCGACCGTGAGAATCGCTTTCAAAAACAACGATGTCCTGAAACGGACTGCGCACCCGCGCCAGTTCACGTACGACACGAAACCGCTGGCCCCAGTTGTCGTACAGGGTTTCCTCAATCCATGTTTCAGTCATGTGCGCCTCATCCGGTTGCATGACGGCCACCCCCTGCGCCTGTGCGCGTTGCGGGTTCAGTGCCCGTCAGAAAAACAGACAGAAAATAAACAAAAAAAACCGGCAGGCCATACCCCCTACACCCTCTGGGGGTGGGTAGGGCATGGCCTGCCGGTGTCAGGCATCCGCCAGACTTATTTTTTCACCACGCGGCCGCGGCGTTCTTCATTGACTTCCAGACGCTTGGCCTGGAACAGCCGCTGCATGACCGGCACAGCAAGATGCGGGTCGCATGCGCCACACATGAAAATATCCACGGCGGCAAAATTGCGCTCGGGCCATGTGTGAATGGAAATGTGGCTTTCCGCCAGCACAACAACACCCGACACGCCACCATTGGGCGTGAAATGATGGAAGTGACTGTGCAGGATCGTAGCCCCTGCCGTTACTGCGGCTTCGCACAGGGTCTGGTCGATCTTTGCGGGATCATCCAGATTTGTGGCGCCCCACAGATCAACAAGCAGGTGTGTGCCTGCGAACTTCTCGCCGTTTTTTTCGACGAAGTAGTCTTTGCGCTCTTCGTCATCAGACGAGACGGGAGCGGAAAATGTCTGGTTATTGCTCGGGTGTTCCGAGACCATCCCCAGTTGAGCAAGTGCGTTCATGACGTACCCCCAAACCAGTAGACAGCCTGTTGGGCAAAAATTGCCCCCTTGGGCCAAGAGCGCGCTAACTAGGCGGTTATACCCGGCATTGCAAGCATTAAATCAGGTCTGTAACCGTTTTTTCACAACCCCGCAGGTAAGGGTGCGCGCGTACCAACCCACGCCCGCAGGCGCGACAGTGTATCCGTATCGCCCGCAGCCGCCGCATCCTGCGCAAGGCGACGGGCCAGTGCGACCTGATCGGACGTTAGCGCGCCTTCGGCTGGCAAAGCGCGGCTGGCCAGACGCCCCAGAACCAGCACAGCCTGCGCCCATTGCCGCTGCTGCTCGTACACCTGCCCGCGCAGGCGCAACCCGTCATCCGATTCGTCGGTGGCCAGTAGCTTCAGGGCCTGCGCCTCATGCCCTCCGGCCAGCGCCAACAGGGCGTTGTCATAACGCAGACGGGCGGGCAGATCAGCCGGAAAATCCGCTGGCATACCAAAGGAAAAACCAGAGAGCGCTGCACGCCCCAGAGCCTGCGCAGCTATCCCCTGCTGCCCGGCCGCAAAAGCAGTGCGGGCCAGAAGCTCCGCCCGGTCAGCCCGCATGGCGGGGGTGATGGATAAAAACTCCGCCTGCGCCAGAACCGGCACCGCCTGTGCGGGCCTGCCCGCCCGCACCAGCGCCGCACCATACCCGGCCAGCAGCTTGGCGGTGGCAGCGTCATAGTCGAGCCAGTGTATGGATGTGGCCACCCATGCCAGCGCATCCGCCCCCGGTGCAAAACCGACATGCTCGGGCGGGGCCGTCTGCTCGCCAGCCTCCTGCGGCACGCTGCCGAACACCAGCGTATAGAGCACCTGCCGCCAGACATCGCGCAGCCTGTCGCGCGGGGTGGCCTCTCCCGGCTCCAAGCCGGACAAAACCGAGGCCGCCGCCTTGGCCTGCCCGGCCAGCACCAGTGCCTGCGCGTAACCCAGCCGGGCCGCTGCACGGGCTGTCGCATGAGGCTGCATCGGTAACGGGGTAACGGGCGGGGCAAGGCCCGCGGGGGCAGCCGCTGGCACAGACCCGCTGCCGGTTGCGGTCTGCTCTCCGGCATGAGTGCGCTCGGAGGCCAGCAGGCGTTCATACGCGCTCATGGCCATGGCCGGGGTGATCTGGTGCAGGGCAAGGCGCAGGTCGATCAGCTCTACTGCTGCCATATCGGCAGTCTGGCTGGTGCCCGCCTGCAGAGTGTCCAAGGCAACAAGGGCGGCATCTGTCTGGCCCTGCTGTCTGTCCAGCAGGGCGCGGGCGAGTGCGAGGGCGCTGTCATCAGGCGGGGCATCACGCAGGGTGGCCCGCAGGCTGGTCAGTGTTTCAGGTGCGCCATAACGTGCCACATAGGCCGCCACGCGCGGGGCCAGCCTGTCACGCACGGGTGCCGGATACTGACTGAGCCGCGCATAGGACCGGGCCAGCAGGGTGGCTGTCTGGTCGCTATCGGCTCCGGTCATCATGTCATACAGCGCGCGCCACAGGGCCATGTCCGGGCCGAATCGTATATCCGCATCGGCCAGCAGACCGGCCTCGGCTGGCACGCCCGCCAGCAGGGCCGCACAGGCACGCAGCACCATGGCCGAATCCCGCGCACTGCCTCCAGCATGGGGCGCAGGCAAGCCAGAGACAGGCTCCCGCCCGAATACGGCTACTCCCTCGGGCACACCCCCCAACACGGAAGAAGAGGGCAGGTCACGCAGCAACAGCCAGCTTTGCCGGGCCTCCCCCGCTGCAAAAGCAGCACGGGCGGCGGCTACACGCACCGGCCATGGCACCAGCGCGCCAGCCTGCGCACCCTCGCCCGCCTGCACGCCATGCCTGCCACCTGTGTCACCGCCTGCGTGCCTGTCTGCATGGCTGCCTGTGTGCTTGCCCCCTGTATGGCTACCGGGGTGGTGACTGGTATGTGCACCCGCTTTTTTCGCGACTTTTTTGCCGCCCTGCTGCCTGTTCTGCGTCTTGGCGCTGTCCCTGCCTGCCTCACTGGCCCAGCCACTGGCTTTCAGGGCGGCGCGGGCAGCCTGCCAGCGCTGCATCAGCAAAGGAGCGGGTTCATCACGCAGGCCCAGCCAGTCCCAGTCACGGCCATGGGCCACGCCACCATGCAGCGGGCTAGATGCACCACCCGCCGCCACGCCCTGTGGCACCAAACCAACCGGCAATGGGTCAGGAGCTATGGATTCCACCACAGGGCCATAAATGGTCGGGCGCAGACTGACACGCGACGAATCCGCCATAACCGCAAGCCCCTGCCATGAAGGCCGCAGGCGGTACCCCACCGCCTCGGCCCCGTGCAGGACAGGCCCGGTCAGCCGCGTGGACAGTGCGACAAACACCGTCCCGCCGGATGCGGGGTCTGGCAAGCGCAGCACGGGGCCAGAGCCCAGCCCCGTAAACAGCACAAAGCCCGGCAGCCTCAACAGGCCCGGCCCGGAACCCAAAGCCGAGCCCGAGTCCAGCGTAGAGGCAGGAACAGACGCAATGGCAGGCACGGCGGGGTGCTGTGCCTGAGTTGGCGCCACCCCCAAAGGCTCCGGCTGGCAGGCCCCGCCCAAACACACAAGCCAGCCCGTTCCGTCATGCACAAAGCCCAGCGGAGGCAGAGCCTGCCCCGGCGGCAGGTGCTCCAGAGCCGAGCCCGGCAGCGAGGCCGTTAGCCCCCCCGCGACTGCACCCGGCGCTGCACCGGACATTCCTTCCGTGACAGCGCTCTGCTGCGTGCCCTTTGCCGAGGCCATACCGGGCAGGGCGGTTGCAGGGAATGGCACCCGGATAACCGTAGCGTTTTCAAGCCCGACCACCTGTAGGGCGGCAAACGGGCCTGCCTGCCCTTTTGTGCTGGCCGCTCCGGCAGGTGCTTCCGCCGGAGCAGCCAGCGGGCGATCCACCACCACAACCAGATCCGCACCAGAGCGAAAAGCCGCAAGCCCGGTTGCCGCATCACCGGGCAGAAAGAGCGCGTGCCCATTATCCCGTATGGAAACGGCCTGCCGAGTCACGGCGGGCAATGCCGCAGGCGCCGTAAAGGGAATGGGGGCCGGGGTGGTGGACGAGGTTACAGGCGCACCCTGCTCCTGTGCAGGCACCACGACAGGCGTAGCCTGCCGGGCGGCCCGCTCTGGCACAGGCCTGTGAGCTTCCGGCCCAGTCGCGGGAGGATTGGTGGCGGGCTCTTCGGGGGGTGTACTGGCAGTGCTGTCCGGGGGTTCCTCCGCCTGCGGCACCTCTGCGGCACTGGCCGCCGGGCTGCCTTCATCCGCCGGGTAGGAGTGTTGGGTGCCGGTGGCGTCATCCGGCGCTGCTTCGGCAGGGGTTTGAGACTGATACTGAAACCGCGACTGCCCCGGCGACTGAAACAGTCTCCCCGTTGCTTCCTCCTGAAGCTGGCTGTCGGTTGCGGCGGTGCCCGGCTCCTCCGCTGGCTGGCTGGCGGGGGCATTGGCGCCGGTGTGCTGGGCATCCTGCATGGCGTCTTCTGAAAAAACGACACCGTTTTCATCATCCGCCGTCTCGGCCCGGCCCGGTGGCGCTAGGCAGGCCAGCCAGAGTGCGGGGGCAAGCAGCACAAATCGTCCGGCCACGGGCCACACCGCGCCGTACCGCGCAAAAGACCTGCCCGCCTTTGCCGCCTGCTTGCTCTCGCCGCCTGTTTTCACGCTTTTTCGCGCTCCCTTATCCACACGCATCCAGCCCGGCCCCGCCGCTTTCCGCCCCGCTGGCCACCCCTGCCATCGGATTGCCAGAAAGCCCCTTCATATAAAAAAGGTGTCCAAACACGGCGGAGCCCACTACACTCCGCTAACAGACCACACCCGACAGGCCGGACTGTATTTAGCATCCTGTCGGGTTACGTGAAGGGTGTCCGCCATACGGACTGCCAGCACAAAGGCAGTTCCGGGCTGTTTGCACCCTGCTCCACAGGCCGGATCAGATGATCTGGTGCAGGATAACGGGCAACCACTGCAACAGAAGGGAGACATTGTGTCCAATACGGAAAAACCGCAATCCCTGCCGATATTTGGTGTTATTTTCGACATGGATGGTCTGCTGCTCGACAGCGAGACCCTAGCCATGGATGCACTGGTGGCGGCAGGCCACGAACTGGGCTACGACATGCCCGCCACCTTCTGCCGACGCATGATCGGCGTGCCGGCGGACGGGTGCGAAAAACTCGTGCGCGAAACCTATGGGCATGATTTCCCGCTGCGCCGTTTCTTCGACCTACAGGAAAAACACCTGCGTGATTTTGTCGATAACGGCAAGCTCGTGCTCAAGAGCGGCGTTACACCGCTTATCGCCCTGCTGGACGAGCTACGCCTGCCGCGTGCCATCGCCACGTCCTCCAGCCGCATGCGTGCGCACCATCACCTGAAACTTGTTGGCCTTGACAAGCATTTTCCCGTCATTGTCACGCGCGATGATGTGGATAACGGCAAACCCCACCCCGAACCCTACCTGAAGGCCGCGCACCTGATCGGCATTGAGCCGCGCTTCTGTCTGGCGCTGGAAGATTCGCATTCAGGCGCACGGGCGGCTGTGGCGGCAGGCATGCGCGTTATTATCGTGCCCGACCTGCTCGAACCCACCGAAGACGTAAAGGAAAACGCACTGGCCATTGTCAACGAACTGACAGCCGTGCAACCCTATATCCGTCTGGCGGCGGGTATGCCCATCGCCTAAGCCACTTTCTTTCCGGTGTGCCACATGCGGCACACCGCCTTTGCCCGTATGGAGCATGAATCAGGCATGATTTTCCTGCACTCCGGTTTCAGAACCGCCAGCACATGGGTGTGGTCGCAGTTCCGGGCCAATACGGGCACACTGAGTTATTATGAAGTGTTCAACGAAAGGCTGGCAGGGCTGACGCTCCAGACAGCGCTGGCACTCAACGGGCGTATCTGGCATTCGAAACATCCGCCTGTAAAAAACTATTTTGAGGAATTTGTTCCCCTTATACAGAATGGACAGGGCATTTTTCTCTATCAGAAAAACATGGCCTCGAACTGGTTTATTCCGCAAGGCGGCATGGGCGGCACGCTCAGGCAGGAAGAATTCCTGTACTGCCAGCTTCTTGTGAAATATGCCGAGCAGACAGGCAAGGTTCCTGTCCTGTCGGCCACGCGCAGTCTGGGCCGCATACCCGCCCTCAGCCGCGCGCTGCCGGGCACGCATGTGCTGATCTACCGCAACCTGTTCAAACAATGGTGCTCGTTTACCGAACAGGGCGAAATCGGCAATACGTATTTTCTCAAAACCATCGTCGGGCAGCTACAGGCTGAAAGCGCGCCTGAGGAATTTGCCGCCATTCTTGCGGAGTTCCCCCCAGCTCTGGCCAGCCCGCGTGATGAAAACCTGTTTGTGTGCTTTGCGCTGCTGCATCTCTACCTGTACAGCCGCGCACGCCCGGCCTGCGATCTGGTGATGGATATTGCCGCCATGGCAGCCGACCCGGCCTGCACCACCGCTCTGGAACAGCAGTTTCTGACCCGACACGGGGTAAGCGTGGATCTTTCAGGAGCGACAGATGGCATGATGTTCTGCCAGATCGACCCCGCTACCCATGACCGGCTGCACAGGCTGATTGACGAACGCGGGCGCGCACTGGTCAACAGTGCTGAAACCGCGCAGGGCCGCGCCTTTGGTCTTGAGGTGCTGGAAACATTTCTGACAACCTACGCGGCCTATACGCGCGAGGCCCTCACCACCGCCTGAAAGCGGGCTCTCCCTACAGGCGCCCCATTCCCGTGTGGCTCAGCTCTGGCGGGCCAGTTCCGCCATAACGGCGGTGGCGGGTGCATTTTCAAACCTGTCCAGCAGGTCGGCAATGGCGGCAACCTGACTTTCATGCGCAGGCAGGGCAGGCCCGGCCATATCCTCACGCGCAAGGATAGCCGCAACAAGTCCGTGATGGTCTCCCCGCCAGGTCGCGCACAGGCGCAGCAGCGTTTCAGACCGGGGGTCAGCCGGGACAAAGCGCAGCGCCCCGCGCTCATGCAGGATAAACCAGCGTATCCAGCTTGCAACCAGCAGATGGGCACCCGGCACTGCCACGCCCGCCTCAAGGTTTGAACGCATAGCACGCAGCACCCGCGCCACCAGCTTGGCCGAACCGTTACGCCCGACCCGCTCAACCCTGTGGGCAATGGACGGATTGCGAAAACGCCCCATCAGTTCAACAGCGTATTCATCCAGCTCTGCTTCGTCCAGCGCCACATCCGCCACCTGCTCCAGACGCATGAAGCGTGCAGCCAGTGCCCCCACCGCCGGGTCGGATGCAGCGGCGGCAACAGTATCCAGCCCCGCCAGCGCCCCGGCATAGGCCAGCAGCATATGCGTGCCATTGAGCATCTGTAACTTGGCGCGCTCGAACACCCCGACATCAGGCACAAAGCGGGTACCCGCATGGGCCTCCCACCGGGGGCGCTCTCCGTCAAAACGGCCAATGATCCACTGAAACCACGGCTCGGCCGAAACCGGCGCTACATCCGACAGGCCACCCAGCAGCCTGCGCGCGTCATCCCGGTCGGTTGCCGTGGGGGTGGGCACGATCCGGTCCACCATGCTGTCAGGAAACTGCACATGCGCGCCAATCCACTCCGCCAGTGCGTCGTTCCCACGCAAGGAAGCAAAGTCCATCACGGCCTGCCGCAATGTCTGCCCGTTTTCACTCAAATTATCGCAGCACAGAATAACGGGAGGCACCCCGCCGCGCTTGCGCACAAGGGCAAGCCCACGGGCCAGAATACCCAGCGCCGTGCGCGGCCTTGCCGCTGCGAGGTCGGAACGGATAGCCTCAGCCCGTGCATCAAGCCGCCCCTGTGCTGTCAGATAATAGCCGCTGGCGGTCACAGTCAGGGTTACGATACGGGTCTGGGGGTCGGCAATCCGCTCGGCCAGCCCGGCATCCTTGGCGCGGGCAAAAACGGTATCGGTAATCGATGCCATGATAGTGGCCGCTGTTTTGCGCGGCCCGCGTGTCAGCAAGGCATAAAGATTATCCTGCCTACCCAGCGCCTGCGCTAGATCGGGCTTGCGCATGGTGGCTGAGACAATGCCCCAGCCCAGCCCTTCTTTTCCCATGGCGCCAATGGCTGCCTGTGTTGCGGCAACCTGATGCGCCCGGTGAAAATTACCGCAGCCCAGATGCACAATACCGGGCCTGAGTTGCGCAGGGTCGAACTCCGGCAGGGAAACCGTGTCCTGAACGCGTGAAAGTGTCTGGCGGCAAAGCTGCATGGCGGTCTGCCTCCTTTTTGTTATGCCGTGCGGGTAAGCACCCCAAAGCCGGGCACAGCAGTCCCGGACAGCGCACGATGTGGATATGGCACAGATAAGGGTTCATGGAACAAAGAAGTCCATGGCCAATTCACGCCGTATCACCGTTAATTCATCAAAATCGTGAATGAATAGACCACTCAAGTCAAGGAAAAAATTCACCGCCAACATGAAAGGACATCACATATACCTGCTACGATAGTCCTGACATTATCATTCATGCCACTTTTTTTATTTTATTTTTATTTAATTGGAACGGATATTAAAGAAAAAATCAGCCATATAAATATTAACCGTACCCTCTATACCAGAACAGATGAGCCAAAGCGCTCCTGCCTGTTCAGCAGACATGCAGGGCGTTGATTGCCTTCAGCCTGGACAGGTCGCGCAATGCGGGTTCGGGCCTGCCAAACAGGTAGCCCTGCGCATGGGTGCAGCCATCGGCCTGAATACGCTGGCGCTGCTGGGGCGTTTCCACCCCTTCGGCCACGGTTGCAACCCGTAGCGTCACGCCAAGCTGCGCCAGAGCGCGCACAATGGCGGCGCAATCTGAGCGCCTGTCACCATCCTGCACGAAGGAGCCATCAATCTTGATCCGGTCGAACGGAAAGGCCCGCAGATGCGCCAGAGATGAAAACCCCGTGCCAAAATCATCCAGACTGATGCCCACACCCATATCGCGCAGGGCCTGAAGGTCGCGCAGGGCCTCGTTACCACCCGACATCAGGGCGGTTTCGGTTATCTCGACACTCAGCCGTGCGGCGGGCAAGCCGCTGGCAGCCAGCGCCATGGCCACAGCACCGGGCAGGCGCCCCTGCCCGACACTGGCCGCCGAAATATTGACCGCAACACTCGCCTCATCCGCCCAGATGGCAGCATCCCGGCAGGCGGCATGCAGCACGAAGGAGTCCAGATCGTAAACAAGCCCTGCTTCTTCCGCCACCGGAATAAAATCCTTGGGCGGAATCCACCCGCGCGAAGAATCGTACCAGCGCATCAGCGCCTCACGCGAGACCACCTGACCGGATGTAAGGTCCACAATCGGCTGATAAAACACAAACATATCGCGCGAATGGACAAAGGCATCACGCAACATGCGTTCAAGCCGTGCGCGCATGAGCACGCTATCTTCCATCTGGGGCAGGAAAACCCGCGCCGTATTCTTGCCGCCCGCCTTGGCGGCATAGAGCGCCATATCCGCGCGCGACAGCAGCAGACTGGACTGCGTGCCATGCTCGGGTGAAAAAGCGATACCAACCGAAGCGCCCATCTGGTGCTGGTGCCCCGTTGGCAGCACAAAAGGATATTCAAACGCATCAATAATGCGCCCGGCCAGCCCCCCCACCTGCTCTACCGTAGCGTTCTGCACGATCACGGCAAATTCATCACCACCAAGCCGGGCCAGAAATACCCCCGCCTTGCGGCAGATCGTGCCCAGCACCTCCGCTACATGCGTGAGCATCAGGTCACCCGTGGCATGGCCATATGTGTCATTTACCATCTTGAAACCATCAAGATCGACAAACATCATGGCGCATTCATCGGCTTTATCATCGATATTCATATCGGACAGAACGGTTTCCAGCCGTTCCATGAAAGCCGCGCGGTTATGCAGGCCGGTCAGCATATCGTAATTGGCCAGCCGGAAGACATGCTCCTCCGCCCGCACCTGCGCCGTTACAAGCGACCATGTGAGCATGGGGCCGTAATCGACTCCATTGGGGCCGAACACACGCGATACCGACAGATCAAGAATTTCAGGCCCGAGGTGAATACGCGCCTGATGGTGCGGCATGGCGGCATCCAGCAGCAAGGCGCGCTGCTGCTCGGGGTTTTTATGAAAGATATCGACATTAACACCCAGCAGGCTATCAACCTCCACAGGCAGCAGGTCGCTTATTTTTTCAAGAATTTTGCGAGATGTCTGATTATAATAGGAAATACAAAGGGTTTTGGGGTCCAATAGCATGACGCCCACAGGAATCTGATCCAGCATACGCAAAAGCTGCGTGTGCGACATATCAACAGTCTGCACCGCTTCTTCCTGTTCCGACTGACCGGGAAAAGAGCACCCCTGCTGTTGTGAGGCCAGAGACTCTGCTTTCATACGCCTTGATGCCTTAAACCGTTCACGTTCCGGTTTCGCAACCGTAACAGAAACGGTGTGGCACCGGCTAGGTAATGTTACTGCACTTTATTACACGCATGAACCCGCTTTCATACGTTTTTCATGAAACTCCTGTCATGTCCGCTGGAACGAGCACGCCAGACTGCCCATACAGCCCCTTCAGACACGGTGCGGCGCAAGCACGATAACCGCCGCACCCGCCACGCATAGGGCAGCCCCTGCCATATCCCATCGGTCAGGCCGCACCCCTTCCACCAGCCACATCCACAGGCAGGAAACCGCCACGTAAATGCCGCCATAGGCAGCAAAGGCCCGGCCTGCGGCATCCACCTGCACCAGTGTCAGCAGGCTGGCAAAGGCCACAAGCGACAGCCCGCCCGGCACTAGCCATAGCGGCGTGCGCCCCAGACGTAGCCACGCCCAGAAGCTGAAACAGCCGGCAATTTCACAAAATGCCGCAACAACATAAATCAGAACCATGCTCATGGGCTGGCACTATAGCCCCTCCACCAACCCACAGAACAAGCAAAATCCTGCCAAGCGCCCATCAGCCCACAGTATTGAGAAACGCCATGTTCTGCGCCCGCAGGGCGTCGAGGTCTGGCCCGGTCGGGTAAAGCCCACTGGCCAGTGTGAGCTGCGGCCAGACAATGCCATGCGCCTCCATGATCCGGCTTTTCAGCCAGCCCCATGTCGCGCGCTGGATCGTGCCCCATGTGAGCAGGTCGAGCGTGTCGGTATCCGCAAGGCCGGTATAGCTCC
>NZ_JBDNWF010000042.1:0-11121 GCF_047721125.1 Acetobacter papayae
CCCCGCTGCCAGCAACCCAACCCCCACAAGCCTGCCCGCCAGCCGTATGGCACGTCCAGCCCGGCTACCCAGCAGAATACGGTCAGCCCCCCACAGCGCCAGCCCACGCTCCGACAGCAGGGCCAGCAGCAGCATGCCCCCCCAGTCCAGCATAAAAACCCATACCGGCATGGCTTACCCCCCTTTACTGGCGGACAGACGACGCGCAGCAGACGGGCATGCCCCCTCCGCCTGCCCTGAACGGCCACGCCACAAGGCAAGGCCGCAGGCAACCGCCACCGCCAGACAGACAAACGCCACACCCTGCGCCACGCCCCCACGCCATGGGGCACTCAGCCCCACCAGCGTCAGCATGACCACCAGCAGACACACCAGCAAAAGCCGCGCCGCCACTATCCGGGGCAGCGCCAGCGCCACACCCAGCAACAGCAGCCACACCACCAGCACCACCAACTGCTCGACTCCCGCCCGCCCGGCCATACCGACAGGCAGCACACGATTGGCCAGCATAAAACCCGCCAGCGCCACCGGCACGCCATAGGTCATACCCACGTTAAGCCGCGCCACACATTCCACCCCAGCCCCCACTCCTTGCCGCAGGCGGCGCGTGACCCACATCCGCAGGCCACTGGCAATAACCAGTGCTAGCAGCACGCTTGAGCCGAAATAGAACCAGCGCGTTACCCCCGGTGCAAAACGCGCATCATGCAGGCCGTACAGCACGCCAAAGGCCACCACTACGGGCCGGTTTTCGTAATAATCCGCCAAAATACGGCCTGTGGTGCCTTCAAAACGCAGGACATGCGTATCAAGCCCGATCCGGCGCGCATTGCCCCCTGTCACCACCACCACGGAGGCGGCATCCGTGGGATTGTAGAGATAAACCTGCCCTATGCCATCGCCCTGCATCCGGCGCAGCGCTTCTTCAAGCATTGGGGCCAGGGGCGCCAGAGCCGCCTTATGCCCCGCGGGTGAGGGCGCGCTCATGGCGGGTGTCAGGTCATCGCCCAAATCCATGGCCTGCGCGCCATAAACCGCGCTGATACTCCCCGGCAGCAACATGGTGCTGAGCAGCACCGCCCCGCTCAAAGCAATCATGAGGTGAAAAGGCAGGGCCGCAACCCCGGCCAGATTGTGGACATCCAGCCAGCTCCGTTGCCCCTTGCCGGGCCGGAATGTGAAAAAATCAACGAAAATACGCTTATGTGTCACAATACCTGTCAGCAGGATCAGCACCAGCGCCACGGCTGCGATAGCCGCAATCAGCCTCCCCCATGGGAAGGGAAGCATCAGCTCGAAATGCAGGTTGTAAAAGAAATCGCCCCCCATTGTCTCACGCGCGAGGGGCTGGCCTGTCCGGGCGTCGAGCAGGCGCATGTTGCTCTCATCCTGCTGCCACCAGATTGCCTGTGTGGCGGGCATACGCGCGGAGGCCACATTCAAATACCATGCCGGGGCATCGGGCGCATTGAGTTCAAGCCAGTCAACCGCCGCCTGTGTGGAAAGAGCGGGATTAATGGCCTCAGCCCTTAGCTCGGGGTGCATCCAGCAGGTTATTTCGGAGCGAAAGACGCTCAGCCCCCCTGCCAGCACCATAATAAACAGCACCCAGCCTGTTATCAGCCCGGCCCAGTCATGCAGCCAGCCCATGGAGGCACGAAAGTTTTTTTTCATGGCCGCCACCCGCCAAGCCATGCCACTCCCGCCAGAGCGACAGCCATCAGCACGCCAACAGGCAGAACCCGCCCAACCCGGCGCGTGGCAAAGCAGAACATGGCAAAGCCGGGCCATACCAGCAGGCCTATAAAACACCCCGCCAGCGCTTTTTCCGCCCGCGAGGCCGGAAGCCAGACCGCAAGAGTAATGCCCGCCAGCGTAGCCAGCCCATACCCGCCGGCAATACCAGCAAAGGCGCGCAGGGCAACACCCCACCGCTCCCGAGCACTGGTGTTACCAGCTATAGGCAAGACTTGCCTGCGCGTTGCGGCGTTCGCCATACCAGCACCATTCACTATAGGCCGATCCATAACAGCTTGCGATGTAGCGCTTATCAAACAGGTTGCGCACGCTCGCGGAGAGTATCCAGCCACGCAAGGATGTATGAGCTGCCGCAAGATCGTACCGAAAAGCCGCATCAAACACTACGTAACTGGGAATTCTGATATCCTTGACCGAAGCCGTGGAGCCACCATAAGCACTGGCCTCGTAACGCAGGCCTCCGCCAAACCCCACGCCTTTCAACCGCCCTTTGGGTAGCGTGTAAAAAGCAAACAGTGAGGCATTGCCCCGCCCGGACTGCACAAGCGGCTTGCCGGTGGACTCATCATGCACATGCTGGGCACTGAACGCGGCTGTAACCATCAGATTACGATGAACATCCATATGCGCCTCGAACTCGAAGCCATCCGCGCGCACCCGGCCGCTTTCGGTGCTGTAAACCGCATCCCCCACAGACACCAGCACATTGCTCTGCTCGATATGAAAACCCGCGGCACTCAGCAGAACCGGTGTGCCGGGTATCTGATATTTCACCCCGCCTTCCAGTTGCCGCCCCACGGAGGGATCGGCCTGATGGGTGGTGCGCCCTCCGTTTTCCGACACAATGCCTGACTGCGGCTGAAACGATGTGGAGTAGCTGATATAGGGGGCCAGCCCGAAACTGAAGTGATACAGCCCGGCCACCCGGAACGAAATCTGCGACGGGTGCTGGCTGTTACTGGAATGGGCCAGATATTCCTGCTGGCGGGCCGTATACCAGTCATTGCGCAGGCTGCCGGTCAGATAAAGCGAGCCGATGCGTAGTTCGTCCTGCGCGTATACGCCAATCTGCTGCTGGCGTGTGTTGTAGTCCGATGCAAGCGGCGGCACGGGAATGCCGCCACCATAGGTCGGGTGCAGCACATCCAGCGCGGGCGCACTGCCTGCGCGGGCCAGTTCGGTGGCGTGGGTATAATCGTAATCCACCCCCACCATCAGCGTATGATTGACCGGACCTGTCTGCACATGACCGAGTATCTGCGTATCCATGGCCACACGGCGTAACTGCTCATCACTCCCGAAAGTGGCGCGCTGCACGGTTGTGGGCGAGAGCCATTTGCCTGTTGTGTACACGCTTTCATAATCGGTTTTGATATCGTCGTACCGTGCGCGGGACACCAGTTCCCATGCGTGACTGAAATGATGGGTGAGGATATAGGTAAAGGAGCCCTGCTTGCGCCGGTATTCCTCAAAAGCCTTGTCACCATCATAGAAATCACGCGCGATCCAGCCCGAAGGCCCCGGCACGAGAGACCCCACCAGCGGCACCGACCCGTAGGAGGCGTTTGTGGGGTCATACTGATAATTGCCCAGCAAGGTCAGGGTAGTAGGGCCATCTCCACCAAAGGTTACAGCAGGGCTGATGCTGAAACGGCGGCTGCCGGTCTGGCTAAGCTGGCTGTGCGAGCCATTGACCGTGCCATAAAGCCGGTAGCGGACCTTGCCGTTATCCGCAGCCCAGCCGCCCACATCCGCATCCACACGATACAGGTCGAAACTACCGCCGGTTGCGGCCACACTGCCGTACGAACGCGCCTCAAGCGGCATTTTGCTCGACATTTCCAGCAACCCGCCGGGGCTGGACTGGCCATACAGCGCGGAAGACGGGCCTTTAAGCACCTCAACCCGATCCACCCGGAACATATCGATCTGTGGTGTGGCATAACCTGTGGGGCTGGCCTCGAGTTTCAGCCCGTCCAGATAGGCTGGTACGGTAAAACCGCGCAGGGCGAACATATCATACCGCGTGGCGGTAGCCCCGCGCTGGTCCTGCGTGATCCCGGCGACATAGCGCACGGCCTGACTGAGGCTGAGCACGCCGCGCACATCCATTTCATTGCGGGTGATCACCGTCACGGACTGGGCGGTGTTCACCACCGGATGGTTTTCCGTTTTGGTGGCGATGGACGCCGTGGTGGAGGTTCTGTGCCCATGCACCATAAGCGACTTACCACCCCGCCCGCTGCCCGGCCGGGCCGTGCTGCCATGCCCGGTTTCGGCCCAGACCGTGCCCAAAAAGCCCGCAGGCCCCAACACGGCAAAAGCCAGTATTCTGGCTCCCGGCATGACTCTTGTCTGGATGATCCTGCTGCCAGAACGGCCCGTTTTGGCTGACACGCGCACTCCCCCCGCTATGAGCAGGGCGAACTATGGTGGCAGCCCGGAGCCGGGGCAATCGTATTTTAAAATATTTTTTAATATGCAATCCAGCCCTGCGCACAGGCCGCATCCCGCGCCGGTATGGTGCAGGCAGAACGCCCACACCACCCACGGCAGGATTGCGGCTGCAAAAGCGGCCTGCACGCAGCATCACCCGTTACCAGCTATAGCCAATGGTGGCCTGCGCATTACGCCGCTCACCATACCAGCACCATTCAGTGTAGCAGCTTGCGACATAGTTCTTGTCGAACAGGTTGCGCACGCTGGCCGCGGCACTCCACCCCTTGAGAGACGGCGAAAGCTGGGAGAGGTCGTACCGCAAAGACCCGTCAAACACGACGTAGCTGGGAACCGTGACATCGCCACTGGCGACCGTGCCGCCATAGACCTTGGCCGAATAACGCAGACCGCCGCCAAACCCCAGCCCTTTAACCGGGCCACTGGGCATGGTGTAGAACGCAAACAGCGATGCATTGCCCTTACCCGACTGGATAAGCGGCTTGCCGGTCGAATCATCATGCACGCTCTGGGAACTGAAAGCGGCCACTACCATCAGGTTCTTATAAACATCCACATGGGCTTCGAACTCGAAACCATCTGAATGCACCTTGCCGCTTTCGGTGCTGTAGGCAGTATTGGGAACCGAAACCAGCACATTGGTCTGCTCGATATGAAAGCCAGCGGCTGTCAGCAGAACCGGCGTGCCGGGAATCTGGTATTTCACCCCGCCTTCAAGCTGCTTACCCAGAGATGGGTTGGCCTGGCGCGTGCTCAGCCCGCCATTGTCCGACACAATGCCCGATTGCGGCTGGAACGAAGTAGAGTAGCTGATATAGGGCGAAAGCCCGAACTTGAAGTGATACAGCCCCGAAGCCCGGAACGTGATCTGTGAGGCACTCTGATCCGTGGCACTACCGCCGATATATTCGTTCTGCTGGGCGGTGTACCAGTCATTGCGCAGGCTGCCGGTCAGATAAAGCGAGCCGATACGCAGTTCATCCTGTGCATACACGCCATATTGCTGCTGGTGCGTATCGTAATTGGCGTAAACACCCGGCGTGGTGATCGCGACACCATAAGCCGGGTTCAGCACATTCAGCGTTGGTGCGCTGCCGGAGCGTGCCAGTTCCGATGCCGTGCTCTGCTGATAATCAAAACCCGCCATAAGTGTGTGGTGAACCGGCCCTGTATTCACATGCCCACGGAACTGGTTGTCAAAGGCCAGATTATGCATGCGCTCGTTGGTGCCGAAAGTGCCGCGCTCCAGCTCGGTTGGCGAAGCATAGGTTCCCAGACTGTAAACGCTTTGATAAGCGGTGCTGACATCGTCATACCGCCCGCGTGAGGTGAACGACCAGTCCTTGTCGAAATGATGCGTGAAAATATAGGTAATGGCCCCCTGCTTGCGCTTGAACTGCTCATAGCCGGTATCGCCATCGTAAAAGTCACGCGGTAGCTTGCCATAGGGAGCGCTGACCAGTGATCCAACACGCGGCACCGACCCGTAAGAGGCGTTTGTGGGGTCATACTGGTAATTGCCCAGCAGGGTCAGGGTCGTGGGGCCATCACCGCCAAAGGTAAAGGCGGGGCTGATGCTGAAACGGCGGCTGCCGGTTTTGGTCAACTGGCTGTGCGAGCCATTGGCCGTGCCATAAATCCGGTAGCGCACCATGCCGTTATCCGTGGCCCAGCCGCCCACATCCGCATCCACACGATACAGGTCAAAGCTGCCGCCGGTTGCGGCCACGCCGCCATAGGAGCGGGCTTCGGTTGGCAGCTTACTGCTCAAGGCCACAAGCCCGCCGGGGCTGGACTGGCCATACAGCGCCGAGGCCGGGCCCTTGAGAATTTCGATCCGGTCCAGTCGGGATGTATCGGTCTGGGCGGTGGCATAGCCCGTGGGGCTGGCCTGAAGTTTCAGCCCGTCCAGAAAAGTGGGCACGGAAAAACCGCGCAGGGCAAACATATCATATCGCGTGGCGGTGGAACCGCGCTGGTCCTGCGTTATGCCCGCCGCATAGCGCACGGCCTGATTGAGGCTAAGCACACCACGCACATCCATTTCATTGCGGGTGATGACCGTTACGGACTGCGCGGTATCGACCAGCGGCGTGTCGGTCTTTGTTGCGGAGGAGGCAACGGTAGAGGCACGCCTACCGCGCACCATCACCTGCTCATCGTCCTTGCTGGCAACCGACGCCTGTTTGACCCCATGGGCGGCGGACACACCGCCTGCCTTGAGTTTGGCTTCGGATGAGCGGAGAGCAGGGGCTGCTTCCTCCTTTTCCGCAGCGTGCACGGAGGGGGCTGCAAAACTCAGCCCCACGACAAGACAGGCCAGACCGGAATGTTTCATTGAGAATAACACTCATTAACTTTTTCTGCGGGGAGCGCACATTGCCGTTAATGAAAACTATTCGCAACTGATTCGGAGAAAAATCCATGGGGTGAAATGCTGGACAACCCGCCGCAAGGCGCATATCCCCAGAAACATGCTGAATGACCTGCTGGCCTGAGCCCATGACCGACCCCACGCCCCAAGCGCCCCATCTGGTTCTGGTAGATGGCAGCGGCTTCATTTTCCGCGCCTTTCATGCCCTGCCCCCCATGACCAGCCCCGACGGTGTGCCCGTCAACGCGGTGTATGGTTTTGCCACCATGCTGGCACGGCTGCTGCGCGAACATGCCGGAACGCATCTGGCCGTGCTGTTCGATGCCAGCCGCCAGACCTTCCGCTCCGAAATCTATCCCCAGTACAAGGCCCACCGGCCCGAACCGCCGGAAGACCTGCGCCCGCAGTTCAGCCTGATCCGCGAGGCAACGCAGGCTTTTGGCGTGCCCGGCATAGAACTGCCCGGCTGGGAAGCCGATGACCTGATCGCCTCCTACGCTGTAGCGGTGCGTGCAGCAGGCGGCACCTGCACCATTGTTTCGTCCGACAAGGACCTGATGCAGCTTGTCGGCCCCGGCGTGTGCATGCTCGACCCCATTCGCCAGACCCCCATCGGCCCGGCGGAAGTGGAGGCAAAATTTGGCGTCCCCCCCGAAAAGGTTATCGACGTTCAGGCACTCATGGGCGACCCCACGGATAACGTGCCCGGTGTGCCGGGTATCGGCCCCAAAACCGCCTCTGCTCTGGTGAACGAATTCGGCACGCTCGAAGCGGTGCTGGACGCAGCGCCGGGCATGAAAAAATCCAAACGCCGCGACATGCTGATCGAGCATGCACAGGCCGCCCGCCTGTCGCTCCAGCTTGTCACGCTCGCGCGCGATGTGCCCCTGCCCGTTCCGCTGAAAGAACTGGGTACGCGCGAGCCCGACCTGAATGTGCTGGCTGAATGGTTTGCGCGCATGGGCTTTCGCTCCATGCTCAGCCGTATGGGCATGGCCCAGCCCGCCAGCGCGCACGCCCACCGCAGCGCCCGCGCCACGGCCCATGCCAGCGCCAACGGCCTGCCTGATCCGGCTGAGCAGAACGCCGCCCCGACTACGGCACAGGCCGTCAGTAGCGCGCCGTATGACCAGTACGAGACTGTCCGCACGGCGCAAGACCTGCAAAAATGGATCAGCACCGCACAGGAAGCTGGCCTGTGCGCCGTCGATACCGAAACCGACGGGCTGGACCCGCTCAACGCCGGGCTTGTAGGTTTTTCCCTTGCCACTGCACCGGGGAAAGCCTGCTATGTGCCGCTCCGGCATGAAGGTACGCTGGAAGCACCAACCGGCGAGCAGTTGGAACCCGCTGTAGCTCTGGACCTGCTTCGTCCCCTGATGGCAGACGATGCAACGCTGAAAATCTTCCACAATGCCAAGTTTGACCTGCTGGTGCTTGACCATGCCGGGCTGCCAATAGAGCAGAACCGGGCCGTGGACGACACGATGCTGATCTCCTACAGCCAGTCCGCAGGTCTGCACGGACAGGGTATGGACGAGCTTTCCGCCCTGCATCTGGGCCACACCCCCATTACCTATGACAGCGTAACCGGTACGGGCCGGGCGCGGATTCCCTTCGCGCAGGTGCCGGTGGACAAGGCCACCACCTACGCGGCGGAAGATGCCGATGTCACCCTGCGGCTCTGGCACGCCCTGCACCCCAGCCTGCGCACCAATCAGGCGCTCTCGCTCTATGAGCAGATCGAACGCCCGCTTGTTCCCGTTCTGGCGGATATGGAAAAGGCAGGCATTGCCGTGGACAGAGCGGAACTGGCTCGCCTGTCCGCCGATTTTGAAGCGCGCATGAAAGACATGGAAGCCGGTATTTTCGACGCGGCAGGGCGGGAGTTCAACATTGCCTCCCCCAAGCAGCTTGGCGAAATCCTGTTTGATGAAATGGCGCTCAAGGGTGGCAAGCGCGGCAAGGCCGGGGCATGGGGCACGGATTCCGCCGTGTTGCAGGACCTTGCCGATCAAGGCCACGACCTGCCCGCCCGCGTGCTGGAATGGCGCCAGCTTGCCAAGCTCAAATCCACCTATACCGATGCCCTAAGCCGTCAGGCCAGCAGTGCGGGGCGAGTGCACACGTCGTTTCAGATGGCGATCACCACCACCGGCCGCCTGTCCTCCACCGACCCGAACCTGCAGAACATCCCTGTCCGTACGGAAGAAGGCACGCGCATCCGGCAGGCCTTTATCGCCCCTGAAGGCCGCAGGCTGATTTCGGCTGACTATTCGCAGATCGAACTGCGGCTGCTGGCCGATGTGGCCAATATTCCCACCCTGCGTGAAGCCTTTCACATGGGGCAGGATATTCACGCGCGCACTGCCTCCGAAGTGTTCGGCATCCCCATTGAAGACATGGACCCGCTGACACGTCGCCGCGCCAAGGCCATCAACTTCGGTATTATCTACGGTATTTCAGCCTTTGGGCTAGGGCGGCAGCTTGGCATTCCCGCGGGCGAGGCGCGTGCCTATATCGATGCGTATTTTGCCCGCTATCCCGGCATACGCGACTATATGGAGCGCAGAAAAGCCGAGGCACAGGAACATGGCTACGTACTGACCCCCTTCGGGCGGCGCTGCTATGTGCCGGGTATCAAGGAAAAAAGTGCGGTCCGCCGCCAGTATGCGGAACGACAGGCCATCAACGCGCCCCTTCAGGGCGGGGCTGCTGATATTATCAAACAGGCCATGGTGCGCCTGCCCCACGCGCTGCATGAGGCCGGGCTGCACTCAGCCCGCCTGCTGCTACAGGTGCATGACGAACTGCTGCTTGAAGCCGAAACCCACGAGGCCGAAGCCGTGGCCGAAATGGCCAGAAACGTCATGCAGGCGGCAGCAACCCTGTCCATACCGCTGGTTGTTGAAACCGGCATAGGCCAGAACTGGGCGCAGGCCCACTAGCAACACACCCACCGGGCGGGCCAGACCGCCACGCCCCCACGGAGGTTGAAAAAACTATGACAGGCCCAGAGCAGCAGACACCCCCCGGCAGCATCCCCGCGTCCTCAGGCAGGCGGCGGCGTGTACTGCTGGCCACTCTGGCAATCGTGGTGCTGGCGGGGGCCGGGGGCTGGGCCGCCACCCGCTACGCCCTGCACCATAGTGTGACGCTCAGCACCTATGGCAACGCCGTGGGCGGCTCCTTCCGGCTGATGGACGCCACAACCGGCACCATGACAGACCAGACCTTCCGTGGCCGCTGGATGGTTGTGCTGTTCGGCGCGACCCACTGCACAGATGATGCCTGCCGCCCCGCGCTGAAAGCCATGTCCAACACGCTGGATACGCTGGACCAGAGCGGGCGCAAGGCCGTGATCATTTTTGTCAGCCTCGATCCTGACCGTGATGACGCCGAACGGCTGCGCCAGTATGGCGAAAGCATCAGCCCGCGCGTGGTGGCCGGCACGGCAGCCCCCTTCGCGCTGGCCGATCTGGCCAAGGAATACCACGCCCCCGTGGACCGTGTGACCGACCCGGAATGGGGCTACACCATGCGGATGTCACCGCAGTTCGTGGTTATGGACCCCGATACCCGCTATCGCGGCATGATAGACGCGAGCGCCAGCCCCGCTTCCATGGCAACGGATCTGCGCCGGATCATGTCCGGCACATCCGACAACTGACAGCCTGACAGGCAGGCCATGGCGCTTCTGTCCTCCATCCGGGGCTGGCAACCTTTTACAGCCCTGCGTTTTTACGGCTCTCTGGCCGTAACGGGGCTGATTTTCGCCGGGCTGGACGCAGGCTCGTATCTGCTGCGCCGCATCCGCCCCGAAGGGGTTGACCGCAGGCGGGCTGGACAGCGCTGGCTCCATGCCCTGTCCCGGCTGGCCGTACGCTACCTGCACGCAGCGGGTATTCTGGATTGCGACATGAGCGCGCTTGCCCCGCTGCAGAAAGATGGGCCGCAGCCTCTGGTACTGGTTGCCAATCACCCCTCCCGGCTGGACAGCCTGCTGCTGGCCTCTGCCCTGCCCGGCATGACCTGCGTAACCAAAGCCTCCATCTGGGACCGCGGCGTGCTGGGCAGCACCCTGCGCACGGCAGGCTATATCCGCCACGACACGCTGCTGCGCGTGCTCGGCCCCGCTACTGAACGCCTGCGCGAAGGCGGGCCGCTGCTCCTGTTCCCCGAAGGCACACGCGCCCGCGCAGGCGCCCCTCCCGGCCCCATTCAGCCGGGTTTTGCCGCCATTGCCCAGCGCACCCGCCTGCCCGTGCAGGTTATCCTGATCGAGACGGATTCACCCTATCTCTCGCAAGGCTGGCCTTTTCTCAAACGCCCACCTTTGCCCATGCGCTACCGCATAAAACCAGGCCCACGCCTGCCCGCCCCTACGGATGAAACAAGCGGGCGCGCCCTGCTTGCGGAAGTAGAAACCCTGCTTACCCGGGCAGGCATACAGCCCCCCACCGCCTGATATTTCCCCAGCACGGAGCACGGAGCACGGAGCACGGAGCACGGAGCACGGAGCACGGAGCACG
>NZ_JBDNWF010000042.1:11221-22053 GCF_047721125.1 Acetobacter papayae
CACGGAGCACGGAGCACGGAGCACGGAGCACGGAGCACGGAGCACGGAGCACGGATAGGCAAGCCCATAATGCGGCACCCTATCAACAATGAGCCCTGCCCTACTGCCCTACTGCCCTACTGCCCTACTGCCCTACTGCCCTACTGCCCTAACAGGGATAGCGCCACGGGGCCGATCACCACGATAAAAATAACCGGCAGGATAAACAGGATCATCGGCAGGGTCAGATAAACTGGCAATCGCGCGGCACTTGTCTGGTAACGCAGCATGGTGTCAGCCTGCACATCTTCAGACAGCAGGCGCAAATCCTGTGCGATGGGGGACCCCACCTCAAAAGACTGGCCCAGAACGGTTGCCACCTGCCGCATAACAGGTAGCCCCGTGCGCGTGGCCATCTGCCGCAGCGCCTCCTGCCTGTCGGGTATTAAGCTCATATCCCGCGCGGTCAGTTGCAGTTCACTGGCCACGCTGCCATTCACCCGCAGCATGTCACGGGCCACGCGCTGCATGGCGGCTTCGATTGGCATGCCCGCATCCACGCAGATAGTCAGCATATCCAGCGCATCCGCCATGCCACTTTCAACGGCGCGCAGATAATGCCTGCGCCGGGCTGCCAGAACCATATCCGGCAGCAACATCCCCCCAATAGGCAGCCCGGCAGGCAGAACCAGATGGATGATCGAGCCTATATCCACCACCACGAACACAACAAAACCCAGCAGCAACCCCACCCCGAACAGCACGGTTTTGGCGCCGATAAAAACCGGCAGCAGCCTGTCGGGTTCCTGCGTGTTGCGTGCGAGCGTGCGGAACAGTTCATCAATCGTCCTGCGCGGCAAAACCTTATACCGCATCATGAACGATCCGACCTCATATGCTCCCCGCACCAGAGAGAAACGCCGACCGGGCCTGCCTACCACCTCCGCTACGCGGTAGTGCTGCAACCTATCCAGCCTCGCCCGCCGTCGGCCAGAGGCAAGGCGCGGGCGCACCACCACCCCCCATATGCAGCTGAAACCAAGCACAAGAACGGAAAGGAAAAGAAGCATAGCCATCATGCTATTTCAGAACTCTGGCTGTAATGAAGCGTATGGAAAACAGCCCCAGACACCACAATCCTCCGGCCAGCGCCAGCACGCCATAACCGCGCGGGTCAGCCAGAAGACCGTTGAAATATGCCGGGCTTTGTATTTCCAGCAGCAGAACCACCAGAAACGGCAGTGCAAGCAGCACATATGAGGTAAGCCGAACCTCGCCCGAAGCCGCAATGGCCTTTTTTCTGATAGCTCTGCGTTCACGCAGGGTTTTTTCTAGCATAGCCATAATATCAACCAGCGTGCCGCCGGTTTCCGCCTGCACCTCAATAACCGTTGCCATGAAACGGTATTCCGTCACATCAACCCGCTCGGCCATATTGGCGAAAGCCTGCGGTAGGCTCTGCCCCACCGCAATATCCTGCACCAGCCGCGTGAACTCAAACGCCGTAGGCTGGCTGGCCTCGCGGCAGACAAGATCAAGAATACGCGGCAACGGCACACCCACGCGCAAGGCCCGGACAATAATGCTGATCGTATCAGGCAGTTGCTCATATAGCTGGGTATTATAGCGCCCGCCTATATAGGTGTAGAGTGCGCGCACGCCCAAAATCCACGCAAGGACTTCGGCCACGATCCCCAAAAACCCCAACAGGGCAAAAGCAGGCCATGCCAGCAGCAGCAGGGCCGCCAGCGCGCCAAATACCACGTAATCGTTTTTTCTGATCGCGGCTTTCGCGGCACCATAATTGACGATTGTATAAAAAAAACGTCTTCCATGCTCAGCAATAAAGGAAAACAAATCCTGCGCCCAGCGCGCAAATGGCCCGCGAATATCAAGCGGCCCACGAAAGCGACCCAGCAGGCGGATCAGGCGTTCATTCCGCCGTTCCTGAACACGCATGCGCCGGTAAACGGCATGCCCCCACCAGCCCACGCCCACCAACACGGCTACAACCGCCATGCCGAGCAACAGGCCTGCTGGCACCGTCATGCGCGGTTATCCGCCAGAGTGGCGTTCCAGAGACCATCCATCTGGTAATATTCGAGTTTTTCATGAAAACTCGGGCGAATATTCGATACATCGTAATGAGAAATCAGCCGCCCGTGGCTGTCTTCTCCATCAAAACCAAGCCTGAACAGATCGTTCATGACCACCGTGCCGTTTTCAACCCCGGCAACATCTGTCACCTGCATGATACGGCGCACACCATCGCGGTTACGCCCCACCTGCACAATCAGATCCACCGCGCCCACGATCTGCGTTCGGATAACATGCACAGGCAGGCCGAAGCTGCCCATCTGCACCATGCTTTCCACACGGGTAATGGCTTCGCGCGTGTTGTTGGAGTGGATGCTCGACATGCTGCCATCATGGCCAGTATTCATGGCCTGTAGCATGTCGAACGCCTCGGCCCCTCGCACTTCCCCCACAATGATACGGTCAGGCCGCATGCGCAGGGCGTTACGCACCAGATCGCGCTGAGTCACTTCGCCCTTACCTTCGATGGAGGGCGGGCGCGTTTCCATACGCACGACATGCGGCTGCTGGAGCTGGAGTTCCGCAGCATCCTCGACGGTAATAATCCGTTCGGAAAAATCGATGAAACGGGAAAGCGCATTCAGCAAGGTGGTCTTGCCCGAGCCTGTACCGCCAGAGACAATAATGTTCAGCCGCACGCGCGAGGCTATTTCCAGTATGGTCGCAACTGCGGGGGAACAGCTTCCGTATTCCACCAGTTTTTGTAAATCGATTTTGTTTTTAGAAAATTTTCTGATGGACATGTAAGGCCCATCAAGAGCCAGCGGCGGAAAGACGATATTGACGCGTGATCCATCGCGCAGGCGCGCATCCACCATGGGGCTGGCCTCGTCAATCCGCCGTCCCATTTCGGATGCCACGCGCTGACAGACCGAAACAAGGTGCCGCTGGTCACGAAACTGCGCTGGTGAAAGCTCGGTTTTTCCGTAACGCTCGACAAATATGCGCTTTGGGCCGTTGATCAGAATATCGCTGATGCTGTCATCATCCAGCAGAGGCTGCACTGGCCCCAGCCCCTTGATGTCGTTCACCAGTTCTGCAGCAATTTTCTGCTGCTCGCGCAGGTTCAGGCGGATACGCTGCTCATTGGCCGCTTGATCCACCACCCTTTCCACAGCGCCCGCAAGCTGTTCGGGCTCCAGCGCCAGAATAACCGCCGGATCAAGCCGCCCCAGACACAAGGCACGCAGCGACAGGATCTGCTCGCTGGTAAATCGCCGTTCCGCCGCCTCATGACCCGGTGCGGGAGCAAAGCCCGCATCCGCGCTATCCTGTGCAGGATGTGGGCCGCCCGCAGGCCCAGCGCTGGGCCTGCCCGCCCCTTCTTCCGGCAACTGGGCATGGGGCTGCATGTCATGTAGGCGCTGCAACCGGCTGGCGCGCCCGGCTGGTGGCATGGTGTCGTCCATCAGCGCGCACCCAGCAGAGTGTTTACAACCCTGCCGACCAGCCCCCTTTCTTCAGCCCCCGTGCGTGCAACCCTATGCAGAGACAGGCTTTCATGCGCGATGCGGCTGATCGCATCATGATAGGGCTTGCAGTCACGGGCGACGGGCTCACCATTGATTTCGGCCTCGCCACATTCGCGCGGCAGGTAGGGGATAACGATATCAGGCGGGCAACCAAGGCTTTTGCTCACCTCATCCATGGACAACGTGCCCGGACGGCCAAACTGGTTCAGCACCAGCACGGGTTTGGTAGGCAGGTGTAGTTGCGGCAACACTGCCAGTAGGCGCAACGTATCACGCATACAGGCAAGGGTCGGGTCCATCACCAGCATAAGCTGCTGCGCCTGCCCTGCCAGACTGGCAAATGTCTCTCCCTCGCTCCAGTCCATGCGGGCCATGACAAAGTGGAACTGCCCGCGCACAAACCCCAGCAAGGACTTGAGCGTGGAGGGAGCCAAACGCGGTTTCTGCCCCACCGGCCCCAGAGAGGACAGGAGCTTGAGCCTGTCTGAAACGGTCTGGATACTACGCTCTACCAGCAGGCTATCCATCCGCTCCGGCTCTTCCAGCACGGAAAGAAGGCCCAGATTATCCTCGGCGTTGAGCAACACCCCCAGACGGCTGGCCTGTGTATCAAAATCAATCAGCAGCGTGTGCCGTCGCGCTTCCTGCGCCACATACCAGCCCAGATTGGCCAGCAGCGTGGAAGCCCCGACACCCGGACGCACACCACACAGCGTAACCAGACTGCCGCCCCCTACACTGGTGGTTTCTTTCTGGCCATGCAGGATGATATCGCCAAAAAACCGTACCAGCAGATTACGATGCAGCGGCGGGTAGAGATATTCCGCAATGCCGTAGCCATGAGTGATGGAGCGGTAAAAATTGACGTCGTCCCGGTCTCCGATGAGCATCATCGTGACATCGGGCGGCACCATGCCCTTGAACTGGCGCACACTGGCCAAGGGGTCTGTGCTGCCACGGATATCCAGCACCAGATACGGCGGGCAGGTATTATTGGACAGGTAATGCTGGGCCTGTTCCATACCCAACCTGAGCAGCCGCCCTTCATTGGGGCAGACCGTGTTCAGGAAATCGGCCATCATGGCCTCGGTTTCCATGTCCTGAACAATAACCAGAACCCGAGCACCCTGCTCCGTGGTCTCTGTAAACCGCTTACCGTTTTCAGACATGGCCTGCGCGCCCCTGCATGCGGCTTCCAGCCGCTACAGGCCACCTGCCCGCAAGGCAGGGGCCTCCTGCGCCGGGCTTATCCACCCGGCATACTCACGGCAGACAGACAGAGGCACCATAATATATGGCAGCCCCCTGTCTGCCCGGCCTGCTTCAGTTAGACGGCAGGGAGTTGGCGACGTGCTGGAAGGTGTGCTGGAGCTTCTGCCCCATGGTGGTTACGGCACTGAGAATGGTCACGGCAATCAGCGCCGCAATCAGCCCGTATTCAAGAGCCGTCACACCGCGCTTATCCTTACGCAGCCGATAGACAAAACAACCAACGGCCTGATGGATTTTAAGCATGCCCAGCTCTTCCCTTAAATAAGTCACTCAGTAATCAAACGCCTTTTCCCCATAAAACAAAGTGGGAAAAGATGGAATATGTTTATAAAATGGCAACCATTCCCCCTTGCGGGGCGCGATAGCTCCCCCCTTATCAAGCCATGCAAACCTGATATAGGGTGCCCGCCCGCCCGTGCACACCGCACGCGGGTAACCCAACTTTCTCTTTCATGACGGACATCATGCGTATCGGCATTCTCCAGACCGGCCGCCCCCCTGAGGCACTCTGCGCACACGCCATGGATTACCCGGACATGTTCCGGGCAAGCCTCGGCCGCCCGGACGCCACCTTTACCACCTACCACGTCATGGACGGGCAACTGCCCTCCGGGGTTGGGGAGCAAGACGGCTGGCTGGTAACCGGCTCGCCGCATGGCGTGTATGAAGACCACCCGTGGATTCCCGGTCTGGAAGACTTCGTGCGTGAGGCGGACCGCCTGCATGTGCCCATGGTGGGGGTCTGCTTTGGCCACCAGCTTATTGCGCAGGCTCTGGGCGGAAGGGTGGAAAAATTCCCCGGTGGCTGGGTTGTCGGCCCGCAGGACTACACGCTCGATGATGGCACGCACCTGACGCTCAACGCCTGGCATCAGGACCAGGTCATGGTCGCGCCACCGCAGGCGCGCACCATCATGCGCAGCCCCACCTGCGCCCATGCCGCCCTACGCTATGGCGACCATATCCTGACAGTTCAGCCGCACCCCGAATTTACGGATACGGTTTTCCGCGCCCTGTTTCATGAGCGCGGGCACTCGCTGCCCCCTGCCATCCAGCAGGCGGTAGAGGAAAAGACCGAAGGGGCTCCCCCGGTCTTTCAGGCACAGTTCGCGCAGTTTCTGTGGCACTGCCTGTCAGGCGGGCGGATTGGACAGGCCATAGGCTGAACGCCTCACCCCCGGCTTTGGGGGGTGACAACCTCCAGCGCGCGGAGCTTGCGATAAAGTGTCGCGCGGCTGATCCCCAGATGGCGGGCAGCGGCGGACACATTGCCCCGCGCCAGCCCCAGCGCCGTGCGGATCACATGCTCTTCCGCCTCGCGGAAGCTGGTAACACGCTCAACCCCACATGGCCGGGTGGCAAGTACCCCGGTGCCGGTAAGATATTTGCCCGAGGGGCCTTCCGGGGGCGACGCCTGCCCTGCCCCCCAACCCAGCATGGTGCGCGCGGCATGGGTTGCGCCCACGATGTCACCCGCTTCATTAACCGCTACAAGCGGGCCTGAACTGCCACGCGCTGGCCCCAGTGTCATGATCCGCTGGCCGGGATAGCGCCCCCGCAGCAACTGCTCCTCCATACGGCGGGCAGCCTGAAACAGCGCCTCGCGCAGGAGCGGGGCGACAGGCCGGGTACTTTCGTTACCAAACGAGGCCAGATTGAGCGCACCCGCCAGTTGCCCCTGCCCGTCAAACACCGGCACGGCATGGCTTTCCAGCAGCGCGAAGCAAAAGCGCCAGTGGTCGCCCCGGGTCAGGGCTACGGAACAGCCTTCGCGCAGGGCAGTGCCCACGCCATTCGTACCGGCCAGCCCTTCATCCCAGACAGCCCCCTCCTGCAGGTGCAGCCTGCGGCAGACCGCGCGGTGGGAATCACTGATACAGCGGGCCAGCAGCACGGCCCGCGCATCCGATAAAAGCACCATCAACCCCAGATCACGCACAAGGCCGAAAAGGGATTGTATTTCCGGCAGTCCCACCCGCAGCAAAGGGGCGGCGGAGTCATTGACCTGACGCAGTTCGGTGCTGGTCAGTACTTCCGCGCGCCACTGTCTGGACGGGTCCATGCGGTACAGGGCCTGACAGCGCTCCCATGACCGGGCCACTTCATTGGAGCCGGCCCGGCAGGCTGCATGGCCGAGCGCGCAATAACGCACCGTAGTGTTCTCTTTCCGTGGCTCCTGCTCCACTCAGCGCACTCCCACCCTGACAGGCTGATTTCCTTTCCGGCACACCGGAAACCCCCTGTCTTGTCTATATTTTATATTGAATTTTCGAATAACAATGAAGACAGCACCACCTGCGCTCCGTTACAGGAGCCGTTTGCATTATTGCCAGAGATACAGAAATTTCAGGTAATAAGCATCGGTTTCAGGGATGTTGCGCCCCTCGACCGAGTGGCTGTAACGCGCGGTTACACTAACGCTGCGGCTGATGTTGAACATGATCCCCAACCCCGAAGCCACCTCGCGGCTGCTGGTATCGCTTACATCCTGCCTGAGGGTCTGGTCATAGGTGCCACCGGCATTCTGCCAGTCGAACGCAAAGAAAGGCTCGATCAGCTTTGTGGCTTTCCAGCTAAAGCGCAGGTTGGAGTAAAAGACCACGCCCGGCGAAAAGGCATGCTGGGCCGGCTCATGCTTGGTAGAGGCAACGACAGTGCCAAAGTCGCCATCGAAGCTGAAATGCTTCCACTCATAATCAAAAATAAGGCTCGAAATATTCGACCAGTAATGGCTGGCCAGCGCATCACGCGAGCCCGAAGGCGTGACCATGAAGGTCTGAAAGCCAAACGTGCTGTGGGCATTGGGCTTGAACCATGCCGCAGGCCCCACAATCGTGCCGCCCAGCCCGCCGTAATTCTTGCCATCCGCCAGCGAGTAGCTTTCCTGCTGGATCAGCTCGAACGCAAAACCGACATGGGGAATGGCATCAAACGTGCGAAAATGCACGTATTTGGTCATGCCCGACCAGCTATGCCCACCGCCATGGGCCGCAACACGCTGGCCCGAGCCGTTATAGGCATTACCCGCGTCGTTGCCGTCACCATACTGCACCAGCACGTTGAAGGGTTTGAAATCCACCGGCAGGTCATATTCATGCGGGCCGATGATCCCCAGCGTGATATCCGCCGCATGGGACGACTGCGCCCCCGCCCCCAGCAGCACCGGAACGCACAGCCCTGACCATAAGAGGATTTGCCGCGATTTTCTGGCAAGGTTCATGTGAAATCTCCACCATGGAGGCCGCCCCCATGACACGCCGGGGGCGGCAATACGCAGGATGTTTCAAAGGAAATGAAAGGGCCAACCGGGAACAGGCCCCGGTTGGCTCCGGGCTTAGGGTGTGGGCGTGCCCTGTGCGCCATCGAGCGTGTAGGCCACGATGTAGTCACCACTGCGGGTGCCAAGGCCACCATGGCCGCCAGCGGCAATCACCACATACTGCTTGCCACCACTTTCGTAGCTGAGCGGTGTGGCCTGTCCGCCCGCGGGCAGACGGTCGCGCCAGATAACCTCACCCGTGGAGACATCAAAGGCCCGCAGGTAGTCATCCGCCGTAGCGCCCATGAACACGACACCACCACGCGTTACGATATTGCCGCCGATGTTATACATGCCCGTAGGCAGCGGAATATTGTTATGCGTGCGGAAAGGCCCCGTATCGCGGGTGGTGCCAACCGGGTGCTGCCATACGATCTTCTTGGTCACCAGATCGATCGCGGTCAGCGTGCCCCATACCGGCCCTTTGCAGGGGATCTGGAGCGGGTTCAGCCACGGGTTGGTGTAGGCCACATACGGCGTGCCGTAATCAGGCGAAATGGCCAGCGCATTGCCTTTGGCGGCGGGTTCGTTGCCTGCACCCGTCCACTTGGGCAGCACGCCTTCCTTTTCAAGCTGGGTGCGATGATCGAGCTTGATACGGAACGGCAGGTAGCTGGCATTGGCGAACAGCAGCTTGCGCGCCGGGTCGATGGTAATGCCCTGCCAGTCAACCACACCATAGAACGCGGGATAGACAATGGTGGTCTTGCCCACATGCGGCGGCGTAAACTGCCCATCATAGGCGGACTGGCGATACTCGATACGGCAGATCATCTGATCCAGCAGGGTTGCCCCCCACATATCGGTTTCTTTCAGATCCGGTGGAGACAGGCTGGGCATGGCGGTCGGATAAGGCTGTGTGGCCGAAACCCGATCATCAGGCGCATGACCGGCGGTGGGTACGGGCCGTTCCGCAACCGGGTAGCCCGGCAGGGGTTCCCCCGTGCGGCGGTCGAGCACGAAAAATTCGCCGCGCTTGGTGCTCTGCACCAGAGCAGGAAGCTCCGTACCATTCGGGCCGGGCAGATCAACCATGCTGGGGCCGGAGGGAATGTCCATGTCCCACAGGTCATGATGCACAGTCTGGTGCAGCCAGCGCCGCTCGCCTGAAACGATGTCGAGCGCAACCGTGGCACTGGATGTGGCGTCGTCAAACGGACGGCGCGAACCACCCCAGTTATCCGGCGGGGCATTACCCGTGCCCAGATACACCAGCCCCAGTTCGGGGTCGGCCGTATAAACGCCCCATGCGTTGGGGGTATCGCGCGTCAGTTCATCGCCGGGGCCCGGCGTCCATGTTTCGGGGTTATGACCTGCATCCCACACCCAGGCGATTTTGCCGGTGGTAGCGTCAAACGCACGGACAGCGCCCGAGGGTTCAAAATTGGCCTGATTGTCGAAAATCCACCCGCCCGTGATCAGACGGTTTTTCATGACCAGCGGAGGAGAGGTGATGAAATGGAAGCCCAGCGGCACGTTACCCATGTAGTCACGCATGGAAATAAAGCCGTGATCGCCAAAATCCTCGCAGGGCTCGCCGGTCTGGGCGTTCACCGCGACAATGCGCGCATCCGCCACGGGGGAATAAATCCGCTCACGGCACGATGTCTGGATTTCATCAGGAATACGGTAATAGGACACCCCACGGCACGCCAGATACACATTGGAATCCAGATCGGCCTTTGCCGGGTGCGGGTCATATTTCCATTTGATCTTGCCGGTAGCCGCATCCATGGCCATCACCCAGCTATGGGGTGTGCACATATACAGCGTGTCACCCACCTTGATGGGGGTCAGCTCAAGGTTGAACTCATGCCCTGCGTCAGGCCCGGCCACCACGGCCTCGCCCGCCTGCTGGGTATCGCCGGTTTCGCTCACCCATGCGCGCTTGAGGTGGCTGATATTGCCGGGTGTGATCTGTGTCAGCGGGCTGTAGCGCTGCCCCTGTGCGTTACGGCCATAATAGTGCCAGTCCCCCACGGGAACGCCGTCCTTGAGGTCCGGCATGGCGGCGGCCATGCGGTCCGCAGGCACGACTCCATCAATCGAATAGGACGAGAAGCAGCTTGCCACGAGGGCGACACACGCCACAGTCAACCCTGCCAGCAGGGGTTTCTTGTCATCCAGCCACGAGGCCCCGGTGCGCCATATGCCCGGCAGCAGCAGCCAGGCTCCCAGCCCCACCAGCGTCAGCAGGCGGACTTCCAGCCCCCAGATATTCAGGCCGGTTTCAGCCAGAGCCCAGAGCGTTGCCACCACCAGCAGGCCCGCATACACACGGGCCGCAAGCTGCGGCTTGCGAAAGCCCGCCGCAGCCGTGCCCAGCAGCACCGCACCCACCAGCGCATAGAACCACGAACCGCCCAGAACGAGCAGTTCAGCCCCACCAAGAAATAAAAACAGCCCCGCCGCGCCAAATAACAGCGCGGTTATGATGGACCATAGTCGTGCGTGACTTTGTTGCATCTCAATCATTCCCTGAAACGCTCCTGACACACCCGCAGAGGCCACGCCTGCATGACCATGCCCCGGACATACCAAGAGCCATGCGTGTTCTTTCAGTAATGTTAGGGAATTCTTCAAATCAGGAATGGAGCGTCTCACCACAGTGTGTAGGAAACGCACCCAACTGTATCAGTCTTGATACAGCCTGCGCGCCGCCACCCTGCACCACAGGCAAGACACCCCCACCC
>NZ_JBDNWF010000043.1:0-21173 GCF_047721125.1 Acetobacter papayae
CTGCGCGGTCTGCCTCAGGCCGGGTGGGGTCTGGCATGTCATGCGGGCACAGTACCAGCAGGGCGGGGCCTTCGGGCCAGAGCAGGGCGGCCTGCCAGCAGGCGAAAGTTTCCTGCGCATTGGCTGGGCGGAACACGGCCAGATGCGGCATGGCGCGCAGGCTGGCCAGTTGTTCCACGGGTTGCCAGCCGCCTCCGCCATCGCTCAGGGCCAGACCATCATTGGTCAGAAGATACAGCACCCGGCGGCGCATGAGGGCAGTCATGCGCAGGGCTGGGCGCATGCGGTCGATGGTGATCATGCCCGCCACGCCGCAGGCCAGCACGCCGCCATGCAGCGCCATGCCAGACAGCATGCCTGCCATGCCGTGTTCCTGCAGGCCGCAGGGCCAGTGCGGGTCAGGGATATCATACACTGCGCCGCTGGTGCCGGAGGTCGCGGCCAGCACGGCCAGTTCCGGCCGTAAGGTCTGCAATGTGCGCAGTCCTGCCAGCGCTACATGCTGTGAGGAACTGCCCCGCAGGTCGTGCCGCCACAGGCGCGGCCAGTCCTCGGACAGCAGAGGGGGGGCAAGGCCCGCCTGTTCGCGCTCGAACTGGGTGCGCGCCCTGTGCCGCGTCAGCCGCCGCAGCCACGAGCGCCGGGCCGAGGCACCGCGTCGGGCGGTGGGGCTCCATGGGCCGGTCTGTTCTTCCTCGGCGGGCATGGGCGGGTGTGGGCTCGGGCCATCGGACAGACAGGCGAGTAAGGTGGGCTTGCGGGCGCGGAGTGTTGCGGCCAGCGCGGTCATGATGGCGGGCAGGCTGCGGGCATTGACCCGCCGCACGCTCCAGCCCGAAGCGCTAAAACGCGCCAGTGAGTCTGAAAAATCCGCAGGGTCTGTCCGTGGGGCGGGGCAGACCAGCACCGCTAGCCTGTTCAGCCCGAACCGCCCGGCAAGCTGGGCAGCTTCAAGGGCTATGCCGGTCAGCAGGTCGCTGTCGCGGGCCAGCACCCATGTGCGGTGGTTGACGAGCGAGCGGCCATGCCGCGCGGCCAGAATTTCTTCAGCCAGCGCCATGCCCGCCGCAGCGGCAATACCTTGTCCTGCGGGGCCGGGCGCGATTTCCACCGCCCGGTGCAGGCCAAAATCAAGAGGTGTGGTTGTATCGGGCTCCGGGGTGCTCAGGTGCAGCATGGCGCGCAACAGCGGCAGCATGGCCTGCGAGGGCACGACAAACCTGTCACGGTCGGGCCAGTCAGGGGTGGCGGGGTCGTAGCGCAGGACCCGGCACCACAGGGCGGTAACGATCAGGCAGAGCTGGCGCAGTTCGGTTGTGCTGTGGCTCTGGGCCGCTTCTTCCGCCGCGGGGCCGTCCAGCAGCGCGCGGGCGGCTGCCGCCAGCCTGAGCACCAGCGCGTCCTGCGCTGAAAGCGTGGGCGGGGTGCTGGTGAGCGTGGCGGAATGGGCGGAGGTGGTGTGCGGGGCCATCGGGTTCCAGACGAAGGCGAGGGCATGCAACCGTGTGGACTGCCTGCTTAGGCCCCCATTTTAAGCGGGGCGGGGTGGGTTTGGCCAGAGCGGAAAAGCCACAGGGGGCTTGCGCGGGGCGCGGTCAGGCGCGAAAGAAAAGGGGCAGAGAAGCGAGTCGCCGTGCCGTACAGGCCCGGCAGGGCAGGCCGCAACAGGGCCTGCGCGCAACCAGCAGGGAGCATTCTTCGACCATGCGGCCGGTTTCCAGACAGGATTTTTTTCGGGCGGGTCGTCAGGGGGCATCAACCGCCCTGGCCCTGTCTTTCGCGCTGCTGGCCCTGACAGGCTGCAAGCTGGTGGACCAGAAAACCTTCAACCCGCAGGCCGGCGTGCCGCCCAAACCATATGTGCCGCCCGCCCCTCCGGCCGCTCCGCCAGCCCCCCCGCTGATAGAACTGGTGGCCGGTACGCCTGAGGATGAGTGGAAAACGCAGGTGCAGGACATTGCCCGCCGCGCGCTGGCCCGCAAGCCCGAGGCCCTGTTTGTGGTGCGCTGTCTGGTGCCGCCCGGCCCGCCCGTGCCCCCTCCGGCGGGTACGCAGGGAAGCAATGCGCAGGCCGCTGTACCCACGGCCCTGATCACGCTCGCTTCGGGCGATGGGCATGCCGTTATGCAGGCCTTGATGGATGCAGGCGTGCCGCAGGCGCAGGTCGAGATGACGGCCATGCCGGATTCGACCGTGACGAAGCCCACCGTGCGGGTGTATGTGCGATAAACCGACACGGAGCGGTCGGCGCCAGCACGGGCAAATGGCACAGGGGCGAGCACCCGGCCCCGGCCATTTCTGACAGGGAGCAAGGAGAGATCTAGCGTGGGAGCGATCAAGAACGCCCGGCACCCCTTTTATAACCATTGCGACGAGGCGCTTGACCAGATCCGGCATGCTGGCCGGTATCGGACCTTTACGCCCCTTTCCCGTCAGGCGGAGCATTTCCCCGTCTATGAGGAAGAGCGTCAGGATGTTTCCGGCGCGCGCGATGTGGTTGTGTGGTCCACCAACGACTATCTGGGCATGGGCGTTGTGCCCGAAGTGCAGGAAGCCGCCATTGAGGCCGTGCGCGCGCATGGCGCAGGTGCGGGGGGCACGCGCAACATCGCGGGCACCAGCCCGCTGCACAACCAGCTTGAGGCCGAACTGGCCGCCCTGCATGGTAAGGAAGCAGGGCTTCTGTTCATTTCGGGCTATGTGTCCAATCAGGCCAGCCTGCAAACGATCCTGACCTCCATGCCCGGTTGGATCTGTTTTTCCGACCAGCTCAACCATGCCTCCATGATTGCGGGCATCAAGGGCGCGCGCGGTTCGCAGACAGTTATTTTTGCGCATAACGATCTGGCGGATCTGGAGGCCAAGCTGGCTGCGGCTCCAGCGGATGCGCCCAAGCTTATCGCGTTTGAGAGTGTCTATTCCATGGATGGCGATATCTCGGATATTGCCGGAATCTGCGCGCTGGCGCGGCGCTACGGCGCGCTCACCTATCTGGACGAAGTGCACGCCGTGGGCCTGTACGGTGCAGAGGGTGGCGGTGTTTCCCAGCGCGATGGCGTGGCCGATCAGGTGGATATTATCGAAGGCACGCTGGCCAAGGGTTTTGGCGTGCATGGCGGCTATATTACCGCCTCCGCCACAATCGTGGATTTTCTGCGCTCAACCGCATCGGGCTTTATTTTCACAACTGCCCTGCCGCCCTGCGTGGTGGGGGCGGCGCTGGCCAGCGTGCGCAAGGTGCGTGCGGAAAACTGGCGGCGCGAGACCCTGTTCGAGCGCGTGAACATGTTCCGCCACAAGCTGCGTGCGGCAGGGGTGCCGTTTACCATGACCCCCAGCCATATCGTGCCCATTCCGGTGGGGGATGCCGAGCGCTGCAAGCGGATCAGCCGCCGCCTGCTTAACGAGTTCGGCCATTATGCTACCCCCATCAACTATCCGACCGTGCCGGAGGGAACCGAGCGCCTGCGCCTGACCCCCGGCCCGTTCCATACGGATGAAATGATGGACGATATGGTGCGCGCACTCGGCGTGCTGCTGCGTGAGGAAGGGGTTATCCCCGCCCGTGAGGCCGCCGGACAGGCAGCCTGAAAACAGTGCAGCGGGGCAACAGCCCCATCTGCTTTTGGCCCGCCCTGATAGCCCCTTGTTAAAGGTGGGTATCAGGGCGTTGCCGTTTTGGGGCCTGTATGTGGCTACAGGCCCACTCCCTTACGGGTGGGCGGCCATTTTCAGGCGGGACAGGGCGGCCCGGAGTTCATCAAGCGAAACAGCGCCGGGAATGATCTCGCGCGTGCCGATAATAAAGGTGGGCGTACCATCCAGCCCGATGGAGCGCGCCAGCGCCAGATTGCGCGCAAGGGCCGTGGCGGTTTCGCTGCTGGTCATGTCTTTTTCCAGCCGTGCGGTGTCCAGTCCGGTGCTGGCGGCAACACGGCGGATACGCTCCATGCCCGGCGCGCCGGTATCGGTCATGAGGGCTTTCTGGAACGCCAGATAGGCGTTCTGCCGCCCCGCCGCCATGATGGCCTGCGCATCCAGCGTGCTGTTGGGGCCAAGAATGGGAATGATCTTTTCCACCAGCCGCAGGTCGGGTTCGGATGCGCTGAGGGTGGTCAGGTCTTCCAGCACCTTGCGGCAGTATGGGCAGCGGGGGTCGTAGAACTCTACCACCTCAAGCGTGCCATGCGGGTTGCCGACCACGACATCCGTGCTGCTTTTGCCAAACAGGGTGGGGTTGCGGCGCACCACATCCAGCGCCGAGGCGGCTTTCTGTTCCGCCGCATGGGCCTGCAGGGAGGACACCGCATCGGACAGGATGCTCGGGTCGGATTTCAGCGCCTCGCGCACGATGGAAACGATTTCCGCCCGTTGGGCCGGGGTAAAGCTGCTCTGCCCGGTTGCGGGTGTGGCGGCCGTGGCCGCCTGAGCACCGGAGGGAAGGGCTGCCGCCGGGGCAATCGACAGGGCCGCCAGCACGGCAAGTCCCGCACGGGCGGGGCGAAAAAACGAGGCGAGTGCGCGCATAAGGTTGGGTACTCCGTAAAACGGGATGGTATGGCACGAGCGCGGGCTCTCGCAAGGGGGGCCGTGGCCTGTGCGCGCGCATGTCTGTTGCTGCCCGCAAGAAAGCAGGTTAATCGAAAAGAAGATGGAAAAGAGACGTCCGCCCGCCGGGTGGGCCTATCAACGGAGATATCAAGGCGTGGCTGCCCGATTCAAGACTAACCGTTACGTCCAGACCCGTTCCCGCCTGCCGGGGCGTCTGCGCGGGGCGGCGCTCGCGCTGGCCATGACAGGCTCCCTGACGGCCTGCAGCGCTGATCCCTATCTGACACAGGCAAAGGTTACAGGCTTTACCGGCTCTGTCGCGGCGGATGACCCGCGCGCGGTGCTGGTCGCGCGTGACGTGCTGGCGCAGGGTGGTAACGCGGCGGATGCGGCGGCGGCACTGGGCATGGCGCTGGCGGTTACGCTGCCTTCGCGCGCGGCGCTGGGCGGCGGTGGCGCGTGTCTGGCCTGGAAACCGGGCGAGGCACAGGGGCAGGCTTTTGTGTTCCTTCCCAAGGCAGGCAGCATGGTGGCCAGTGCCGCTCCTCAGCCGGTTTTTGTAAAGGGCCGCAGGGTTGCGGTTGCGACACCAGCCGGTGTGACGGATCGCCCGGCTTCGGTGCCGATGCTCGCACGCGGACTGTTTCTGATGCAGATGCGCTATGGCAGCGTGGACTTTGCTGACCTGATCGCCCCCGCACGCGATATGGCCGCACGGGGTGTGGTGGTGAGCGGCCTGCTGGCATCGGACCTCAAGGTGGTGCGTTCCGCCCTGCTGGCGGATGAAAAGGCCCGTGACATTTTCGGTAATGGCTCGGGCGATGTGCTGGGCATGAACGACATACTGGTGCAGACCCGGCTTGGCGGCGCGCTGGAGCGCCTGCGCATTGCCGGTGTGGGCGACCTGTATAACGGTGCGCTGGGCCAGACCTTTATTGAAGGTGCACAGGAAGCCGGTGCGGGGCTGACAGCAGCCGACCTGCGCACGAGTGTTGCCACAGCGCTCAAGCCGCTGACGATCCATGTGGATGGGGTGGATATCAGCACTCTGCCGCCGCCAGCCGATGGCGGGCTGGGTATGGCTGCGGCCTATCTGGCCGGTGGGCAGGGTATCCATGCCGAGCAGGTTGTAGCGGGCTGGCGCGCGCGCGCGGGTGGCGCGGGTGCGGCTGTCAGCACTGCCGATGCACAGGCCCTGCTCAATTCCGGCGCACTGCCTTCGGGCGGGTCTTTGCCGCCGCTGCCCGCATCCACCACGTTTGTGGTGACAGATCGGCAGGGCCTGTCGGTGGGTTGTGCCCTGACCATGGATAACCTGTTCGGCACTGGCCGCGTGGCGGGCTCGACCGGTATCGTGCTGGGGGCTTCACCCGCGCGCAGGCCGCTGCCGCTGCTGCCTGTGGGCATTGCCCATGCGGGTGGGCAGTTCCGGGCCGTGGCTGCGGCTTCGGGGCAGAATGTGGCGGCGGATACGGCTGCCATTGCCCTGCGTTCTGCTGTGGCCGGGGTTGTTCCGCAGGTGGTGGATGGTGTGGGCCGGGCCAATTTTGTGTCCTGCCCGGCGGGTCTGCCGGGTGCGGGTGCGTGCTTTGGCTGGACAGACCCGCGTGGTTCAGGCCTTGCGGTGCCTTCCCGCTCTGTTCACTAACGTGACGGTTTGACAATGCGCACCCTCCGGTTTGCAGGCCTCAGGCTTACGGATCGGGGGGCGTGTGCCGCTTGGGCGGTGGGGTTGGCTTTCTCTCTTGCAAATGTTTCCTTTTGTTCTAAAAGAACAAAAGGAGATCAAATTCTTAATGTGGTGCGCAGGCGGTAGCCCGCGCGCGTTGCGGCGCGATCACGGCGGAGGATGACAGGTATGGACAAGGCAAAAGCTCTTGAAGGCGCTCTGGGGCAGATCGAACGGGCGTTCGGCAAGGGGTCCGTCATGCGGCTGGGCCAGCGCCCGAAAGAACAGACCGATGTGATCTCGACCGGGTCTCTGGGGCTGGATATTGCACTGGGTATCGGCGGTCTGCCGCGTGGCCGCGTGGTGGAAATTTACGGGCCGGAAAGCTCGGGCAAGACCACGCTGGCCCTGCACGCCATTGCCGAAGCCCAGAAAAAAGGCGGCACCTGCGCCTTTATCGATGCCGAGCACGCGCTCGACCCCGGCTATGCCCGCAAGCTGGGTGTGGATATTGACAACCTGCTGATCAGCCAGCCCGATGCGGGTGAGCAGGCGCTGGAAATTGCCGATACGCTGGTGCGCTCCGGCGCGATTGACGTGCTGGTGGTAGACAGTGTTGCCGCACTCGTGCCCCGTGCCGAGCTTGAGGGCGATATGGGCGACAGCCATGTGGGCCTGCATGCCCGTCTGATGAGCCAGGCTCTGCGCAAGCTCACCGGCACGGTCGCGCGCTCCAACACGCTGATGATCTTCCTTAACCAGATCCGCCTCAAGATCGGGGTCATGTTCGGCAACCCCGAAACCACCACGGGTGGCAACGCGCTGAAGTTCTATTCCTCCGTGCGTATGGATATCCGCCGGATTGGCGCGATCAAGGACAAGGACGAGGTCACGGGTAACCAGACACGCGTGAAGGTGGTCAAGAACAAGATGGCCCCGCCCTTCCGGCAGGTTGAATTCGACATCATGTATGGCGAAGGCATCAGCAAGGTGGGTGAACTGATCGACCTTGGCGTGAAAGCGGGTGTGGTGGAAAAATCGGGGGCGTGGTTCTCCTATGACAGCCAGCGCATCGGGCAGGGGCGTGAAAACGCCAAGCAGTTCCTGCGTGATCATCCCGAAATGGCCGCCGATATTGAAAAGAAAGTGCGTGAACACGCAGGCGTGGTGGCCGAAGCCATGATGGTCGCCCCGGATGCAGATGCGCACGAAGACGACGAATAAGATCAACACCACTCAAGACCGGCCCTGAAACGGGGCCGGGGTTACAGGGCCGGGGGTTTCAGCCTCGGCTCACGGCCTGCTATCAAGCCTCACCCTCAGGCGGGATAGGGCAGGAAAGCAGTTGCGCCTGTGGGTCGTAGGAAGCGAGGATTGCCCGTTCCTCGGCTGTGGGCTGTTCTTCCACAAAGCCCTGCGCCAGCCAGAACGTGCGGGCCGGGCCGGTGGAGGTCAGGGTCAGCCAGCGCAGCCCGTTTTGACGGGCAAGGCCGCGTGCGTGTTCAACGGCCTCGCGGGCATGGCCGCCGCCCCGCACCGTGGGGGCCAGCGCGATATCATGCAGGTACCATCGGTCGGCAGGCTGGGGCAGGGTCTCCAGCAGCGTATTGAGCGGCGGGCAGACAAGCCCCAGCCACGGGTGGCTTATCAGATAGCCGCTCAGTTTTCCCTCATGTTCAAGCACAAGGCAGCCTTCGGGGGCCAGCCGCAGCCTTTCGGCAAAAATGGCGGTATCCTCCGGGTAGTCGGCATGAATGGTGTCGGCCAGTGTTGTGACGGCTTCAAGATCGTCTGGCGTCATGCCGCGCCAGATGGTATTTGCACAAAAAGCGGTCATACAGGGGTTCCGTTACGGCTGAAGGTGGCGCGGGATGTGCCCTGACCGATAGGCGGCAGTAAGAAGCGGACGGCATGACACGACGACTGAGGCTGACATTACGGGTGGATGCGGACAATGCGCCAGCCCTCGGACATGGCAAGATACGTCTTCTGGAACAGATTGAGCAGACTGGCTCCATTTCAGCAGCGGGGCGGGCTATGGGCATGTCCTATCGCCGCACATGGTTGCTGGTTGATAGCGTCAACCGACTTTTTGCCGAGCCTGTCGTGGCGGCCCGTCCCGGCGGGGGCGGTGGTGCGCGCCTGACGGAAAGCGGGCGCGAGGTGCTGGCCCTGTATCGGCAGGCGGAGGAGCAGGCCACACAGGGTGCGGCAGACACCCTGCGGCGGCTGGAAGACTACCTTGCCCCGGTCGCTTCTTCATAGTTCTTCAGAAACTGCCAAGAAAAAACCCTATAAGGCTGTCACAGTGTAGGGCATGATGAATAACCCTGCCGGAACGGGCGGGCACAGTGCGGGAGAAAAACGTGTCTTCAGAGGTTCAGCGGCGTGATCTTATGCGAGGGGGGGCCGGTCTTGCCCTAGCTGCGTCTGTCGGGGGTGGTATCGGGCGCGCCCGCGCGGAAGATCTGGGCGGCGCAACGGGCACGTTTGACGATAGTACGGTTGTGCAGATCGCCCGCAGGCTGGCGGGTTCGGCCTATCGCGCGCCGGATCAGTCTTTGCCCAAAGTGCTGGACAACCTGAATTTCGACCAGTTCCGCGGCATTGCCTACCGTTCCGACCGCGCCCTGTGGGGGAATGACGGGCTGGCTTTCGACGTGGAATTTTTTCCGCGCGGCTTTCTCTACCGCCCCCGGATCGAGATTTACGAGGTCAAGGACGGTCAGTCCACGCCGGTGCCGTATTCTCCCGACCTGTTCACCTATGCGGACCCCGCTCTGCGCGTGGGAGATTCCCTCGGCTTTGCCGGGCTGCGCCTGCGCAATGCCATCAATACCCCCGGGGTGATGGAAGAATTCTGCGTCTTTTTGGGTGCATCCTATTTCCGCGCCGTGGCCAAGGGGCAGACATACGGCCTGTCAGCCCGTGGTTTTGCAGATGGCACGGGCGACCCCAAAGGCGAGGAATTCGCGCTGTTCCGGGCCTTCTGGCTGGAAAAACCCCAGCCCGGCGTGCAGTCGGTGGTTATTCATGCGCTGCTCGACAGCCCTTCGCTGGCCGGAGCGTTCCGCTTTACCATCCGCCCGGGGGATGCCACGGTTTTTGACGTGCAGAGCACGCTGTTCCCCCGCACCACCATTGCTCAGGGCGGTATCGCCCCGCAGACGGGCATGTTCTATTTCGATGCCAATGATCGCAATCATGTGGATGATTGGCGTCCCGCGGCCCATGATAGCGAAGCCCTACAGATGTGGACCGGCGCGGACCAGCAGTTGTTCCGCCCGCTGCGTAACCCGTTGGATCTGCAGGTTTCCACGTTCTCGGATGTTGCGCCGCGTGGTTTCGGGCTGATGCAGCGCCGCCGCGCTTTCCATGACTTTGAAGATCTGGCCCTGCATTACGAAAAACGGCCGTCGCTCTGGGTGGAACCCATTGGCGACTGGGGGGCTGGCTGGGTCGATCTGGTGGAAATTCCTACCCCTAACGAGGTGAACGACAATATCGTCTCGTTCTGGCGGCCCAAGGAGCCACTGCGCGCTGGCAAGGAATACAGCTACACCTACCGCATGTACTGGGGGTGGGATGTGCCCTTCCCCACACCGATGGCGCGTGTGGGGGCAACCCGCGTGGGCGGCGTGACGGACGACCCGGATGCCCGCTTTTTCGCGCTGGATTTTGCCGGAGCACCGTTCGACCATCTGCCCAAGGATACGCATTTCCATGCCGTGCCCAAGACATCGGCCGGAACCGTGCGCAACGTGGTGGTAGAACCCAATCCCGAGATCAACGGCGTCCGCGTGACGTTCTCCTTCGCGCCGGGCGATGCCAAGGTGGCTGACCTGTCCTGCGTTCTGGAAACCGATTCAGGCCCGATTTCCGAGCAGTGGCTCTACCGATGGACACCATGAGCGGTACCACGGAGCAGGAAACTTCGTTCCACGCCCTGCCGCCTGAAGCGCCTCTGGCCATGCCGGTGCAGGATCTGCATGCCCGGCCTGACCGTGAAGGGCGTGGGCGCAGGCCTGCGACCTCGCCGCGCAGCATTGCTCTGCGGCGGTTGGCGGTAATCGGCTCTGCCCTGCTTATGACCGCCTATGGTGCATGGCGGACGCATAAGGTGATGGATGACGGGGGCGGCATGTCCACGCTGGGCGTCATCATGCTGGTGCTGTTCGTCGCCCTGTTCATGTGGATTGCGCTGGCGTTTACGTCTTCCGTGGCGGGGTTCTGCTCGCTGGTGCTGCGGGGCGGTCTGGGGCTGGGTATCAGCCGTTCCGGCCCCCTGCCCCGGCTTGAGCGGCGCACCGCTCTGCTGCTGCCAACCTATAATGAGCCGCCTGAGCGTGTCATGGCGGGGCTGAAGGCCATTTACACAAGCCTTGAGCAGACAGGCCAGCTTGCCGCGTTCGACCTGTTCATTCTGTCCGATACGACCAACCCGGATGTGTGGGTGCAGGAAGAGGCCGCTTTTCTGGCCCTGCGCGCCAGCACGGGTGGGACGCAGCGTATTTTCTACCGCCGCCGCCATGCCAATACCGAGCGCAAGGCGGGGAATGTGGGCGACTGGGTGCGCCGCTTCGGTGGTGCCTACGACCATATGGTCACGCTGGATGCGGACTCCGTCATGTCGGGCGATACGCTGGTGCGCATGGCCGCCGCCATGGAGCGTAACCCCGGTGTGGGGCTGATCCAGACCCTGCCCGTTATTGTTGGTGGCACAACCCTTTTTGCGCGTATGCAGCAGTTTGCCGGGCGGGTTTATGGGCCGGTCATTGCCTATGGCATTGCTTGGTGGCATGGCGCCGAAGGCAATTACTGGGGCCATAACGCGATTATCCGCACCCGTGCTTTCGCCAGTCAGGCGGGGCTGCCGCATGTGCCGGGCAAGCCGCCTTTTGGCGGGCATATTCTCAGCCATGACTTTGTTGAAGCCGCCCTCATGCGCCGTGGCGGCTGGGCCATTCACATGGTGCCTGCCCTCGATGGCTCATACGAGGAAAGCCCCCCCACCCTGACTGACGTGGCCATTCGTGACCGGCGCTGGTGTCAGGGCAACCTGCAGCACGTCAAGGTGCTGCCCACACGCGGGCTGCACTGGATCAGCCGCATGCATATGGTGGTGGGGATTGGTGCTTATGTGACATCGCCGCTGTGGCTGGTGTTCCTGCTCACGGGTATTCTTATTTCCCTGCAGGCACATTTTCAGCGGCCTGAATATTTTGGCGATACCAAAACGCTGTATCCGCACTGGCCGCATGTTGACCCGGTGCAGGCCAAATACGTGTTTATCGGCACCATGCTGGTTCTGCTCGCTCCCAAGATGCTGGCTTATGTCGCGCTGGTGCTCGACCCCGCCGCACGGCGGGGCTGCGGTGGCGCGGTGCGGGCTGCTTTTTCCGTGCTGGCGGAAACACTCATTGGCGGGCTGGTAGCGCCTATCGCCATGCTGATCCAGACCAGTGGTGTGCTGTCTATCCTGAGTGGGCATGATTCGGGCTGGAACACCCAGCGGCGTGATGATGGCGGTATTCCGCTGATGGATATCGTGCGGCAGTACGGGCGCTTTACCCTGTTTGGTTTGGCGCTCGGGGCTGGGGCTTGGGTGGTTTCGCCTTCGCTGTTTTTCTGGATGATGCCCGTGCTGCTCGGGCTGGTGTTTTCTATCCCGCTTGTGGCGCTAACCAGCAGCCGTGCCGTGGGGCTGGATTTCCGCCGTGCGGGCCTGCTGCTGGTGCCTGAGGAAACGGCTCCCCCGCCCGTGCTGAACCTGCTGGAAAAAGCACAGAGCGATGAGCAGGCGCAGGAAAACACCTCCCCTGCCCTGCCTGATGACGGCGTGAAAGCCCTGCGTGCCGATGCCACTCTGGCACGCGCGCATCTGGCCATGCTGCCGCCGCCCCGCAAGGCGGGAGACGCCATCAACCCCGACCAGCTTGTGGGTCTGGTAAAGCTGGGCGAGGCTGCGACACTTACCAATGCCCTGCGCGTCCTTAGCCCCAAGGAAAAAGCTGCCGTGCTGGGTACGGCTCAGGGTGTTGAAACCATTTTGCACCTGCCGGACTAAACCGCCTTCGGGCGGTTTTTCCCCCGATCGTGTTGACAGGGAACCTACCCCAGCGCAGGTATTATCGAATTATCGATAATACAAGAATTCAGACCCATGTCAGACACGCCTTCCCTGCACGACCGCGCCCTGCCGGTTGCCGATTTGCTGAAAACCCTTGCCCACCCTGCACGTCTGGTCATTGCCTGCGCGCTGGTTGAGCAGGCGCGTTCGGTGGGTGAGTTGGAACAGGCGCTGGATATTCACCAGCCCGGCCTGTCGCGGCACTTGGCATCGCTCCGGGCGGCGCGGGTGGTATCCTGCCGCAGGGAGGGGCAAAGCATGATCTACCATCTGGCCAATGATAAAGCCGGGCAGCTTATCATGGCCCTGCATACGATTTTCTGCGCATCGGAGGCAGGTACGTCCCCCGCCATCAAGCCGGAGGCTGTGTGATGCTGGCCCAGTACTGGCCCAGCCTTGCGGGAGGTGTGTTGATTGGTCTGGCCTGTGCCGGGTACCTGCTGCTTAACGGGCGGATTGCCGGAATAAGCGGCATTATGGGCCGTGTGCTTGCCGGGCGGCCCTTTTTGCCGGGGGCAGCGCTGCTGGCTGGGCTGGTGGCAGGGCCGGGTGTCTGGCGGGTGGTGGCTGGTGTGTGGCCCGTTGTGCATGTTCAGGCCCCATGGCCGGTGCTGGTGGTGGCGGGGTTTTTGGTCGGGTTCGGCACTCGTATGGGGAGTGGCTGCACCAGCGGGCATGGTGTGATGGGTCTGGCGCGGCTTTCGCCCCGTTCCTTGGTGGCGGTGTGCTGTTTTCTGGGAACGGGCGTGCTGGTCGCGAGCCTGTTCCATCTGGCGGGCTGGAGGTAGCGGCATGATGGTTTTGCGCTCTATCGCGGCATTTGCCTGTGGGCTGGTGTTCAGCCTTGGCCTGATCCTTGGCGGTATGCTGGACCCTGCGCGGGTTCTGGCTTTTCTCGATCTGGCGGGGGTGTGGAATCCTGCCTTGCTGTTTGTGCTGGGCGGTGCGGTCTGTGTGGCGTTTGCGGGGGTCAGGCTGGCGCGGCATTTAAAGCGGCCCGTGCTGGCTCAGGCATTTGCCCTGCCCGTGGCCCGGCAGATCGATGCGCCACTGGTGGTGGGGAGCTGCCTGTTCGGCCTTGGCTGGGGTATGGCGGGGTTCTGTCCCGGCCCGGCGGTGGCTTCTGTTGGGGCGGGGGTGTGGCAGGGTTGTGTTTTTACTGCCGCCATGCTCGCGGGCATGCTGCTTTTCGAGCGTGTTAAACCGGCCCGTTAGGGGCTGGCGTGGTTTAATTGCAAAGTATTATCATTCGTATATAAGCCCGGATATGCCCCCTCTTCCCGCCCGCCAGCAAAGACAAAAACATGCCGATGTCTTTGAGCGGCGCTACGGGCACCTGCTTTCCTATGCCAGCAAGCTGACAGGAGACCGGGCCGAGGCGGAAGATCTGGTGCAGGAGGCGTGGTGCCTGACCGATGGCAGCCCGCCCGAGAGCGTGGCCTCTCCCTTTCATTACCTGCGTGCCGTTATCCGTAATCTGTTTGTCAGCAACATACGGCGGCGCAGGCGGCAGGCCGAGTCCACCCTGAATACGGATGGTTTTGAACAAAGACTACCAGCCGATCAGCCCTCGCCCGAAGAGGTGGTGATGGCTCGGCTTGAAATGGAGCATCTTGAAAAGCTGATCAACGCCATGCCACCCCGGCAGGCAACGGCGGTGCGGATGTATCATTTCGAGAACAGGAAGCTGAAGGATATTGCGGCCCATCTTGATATTTCGGTCTCTTTTGCTCAGGCCCTCATTGCCAGTGGGCTGGCTGACTGCGCGGAGGACCTTGACCGTGCCTGCCCACGCTGAAAATCTGTTGTCCATGGTTGAGTATGGTGCTGGCATGGTTCGGGCTTTTTCTGATGAGTGCTGTGGCGCAGCCCGGCTGATTTTTGCCGGTCTGGCCTGAATGACACAGGCGCACTCCCCCCGGCAGGCGGCATCCGTCTGGTTTATCCAACTGCGTGAAAACCCGCAGGATGAAAGCCTGAAAGCCGGGTTTGAGGCATGGCTGGCGCAGGCCCCCGAACATGCTCAGGCCTGGGCCAGCATCAATCGCGCGGCCGGGGTCATGAACCGTATGGCGGGTGAAACCAGCCCCGTGCCGCATACCATGTCACTCCCTGTGTTCAGGTCTGTCAGGCCGGGTTGGGCGCGTGGGCGCAAGGCTGGCGCGGTATTGGCTGTTGGCATGGCGGCCTGCGTGGCGGGGCTGTTTTTTGGTTTTGATCTGCCGTTACGCTGGCAGGCGGATCAGTACGCCCCGGCAGCGCAGATGCGCACCGTGCAACTGGCTGACGGGTCTTCAATCCTGCTCGCACCACTCAGCGCCATACGGGTTGAGGCTTCCGGCGCTGGGCGCACCATTACCCTGCTGCGCGGAGAGGCCCTGTTTACCGTAAAGCACGACCCGGCCCGGCCTTTCAGCGTGAAAGCAGGGGCCGTAACGGCGACTGATATCGGCACGGTGTTTGATGTCGCGCGCACAGCGCAGGGGGCAAATGTTGCCGTGCGCGAGGGGGCAAGCAGGGTTGAAACCGCAGGCCCTGCGCCCGAGACGCTGGAACTTGGCCCCGGCGCATGGGTGCGGGTAGCCGAGCCGTCTGTCCAGCGCGGAACGGAGCCGCCCGGCCATGTCGGCCTGTGGAGCGAAGGGTTGCTGATGGTTGAAAACACCACCATTGCGGCACTGGCCGAGTCCATGCGCCCGTGGCAGCCGGGCTACATTGTGGTGCTGGACAAGGATCTGGCGCGGCAGACTGTCAGCGGGGTTTATGACCTGCACCACCCGGTGGAGGCGCTGCAACTGGCTGTCAGGCAGCATGGTGGGCATGTGCACCGTCTTTCACGCTGGCTGACGGTTATCAGCCGGTCCTGAGGCATCGGTTTTTGAGTTTCGAAAAAAATTTCATCACCTGACAGGAAAAGCCAGCGCGGAAAGCGTCTGGGTTTCATGCAACTGCGATCCATTCGCACAAATGACCCGAAACAGGATGATTTTCTCGCAATGCGTGTGACAGCTTTCCATAAAAACCGGCTTCCCTGCGCGTTGCAGGTGCTGGGCCTTGCCACTGCCCTGACAACGTCTTGCCTGTACGGAGCGGGGCAGGCCGCCGCACAGCAGGCCGGGCAGGGTGTTGAAACCTTCCATATTCCGCCGGGCGCTTTGGCCGATACGCTGTTTGAGTTCAGCCGTCAGGCGCATGTTCAGATCGCATCGGGGGGTGCGGCGCTCGCGCACCGGCTGTCGCCCGGTGTAACCGGCACAATGTCGCGCCAGCAGGCCCTTGAGCGGCTTCTGTCCGGCAGCGGGCTGACATTTCAGCCTGCCGGAGCCGCCGCCTATGAACTGGTTGCAGCCCCCGCCGCCCCTCCTGCCGAGCCCCGCCCGCAGGCGGTGGCCCCTGCGCGGGATATGGGCATTGAATCCCGTGAGCAGGAGCATATTCTTGTACAGGGCGATGTTATCGGCAATGCCAGCCGTTACGGGCAGCGCCATTATGCGGGGAGCCGCACGGTTATCAGCAGCGTGGATCTGCATGAACATGCCGTGCGCTCGATAGATGATGCCTTGCAGCGCATTCCCGGTGTCAAGATTTTTGACGAAACCGGAACGGGCGCACTCCCCCAGATCCAGATGCGGGGTCTTTACGAAAGCCGCAGTGGGCGTGTGCAGATTCTTGAAGACGGCATTCCCCTCTCTCTCGCCCCGTACGGGCAGACTAGCGTGTCCATGTTCCCTATGACCATGGATATGGTGGATCATATCGACGTGGTGCGCGGTGGTGCGGCCCTGCAATATGGCCCTAACAATATGGGGGGTGTGATCAATATCGTCAGTCGTCCCATTCCTGAAAAATGGACGACAAGCATTGGCGAACGCTTGCAGATTGCGGGCAATAACGGCCATGTGCTCGCTAATACTGATTTCAGCACCGGCGGTCGGCTGAGCCGCCGCTTTGGTGTGCAGCTTGATGCCAATTTCCAGAATGGCCACCAGTTCCGCGACAGCCATAGTGCGGCCAATGTGCGCAACCTGCGCCTGCGTACCGAATACGCCATAACCGATAATGACCGGATCAGAACCGATTTTGCCGATTACGAGGCGGATATAGACATGCCTGGTGCGCTGTCTCCTGCCGATTATCGTAAAAATCCTTTCCAAAGCACACGGAATTATGACTCCATGTCGGGCTACACCTATCGTGGCAGCCTTGTGGCCCAGCATGACATGCACCGCTGGAAAGGCATTACGGGTGGACAGGCCACATTGACCTTCTTTGCCAATGAGGCCAGTCGCAGTTTTACCAACGGCATGCGTCTGTCTTCCGCCGAAACATGGAGATCCGACCTGCCTGCACAACGGTTGCAGAACTCCCCGCGTGATTTCACGGTTTATGGCGTGCAGCCGCAAATGACCCTGCGCACGAAAGCATGGGGTGTTTCGCATGAATTTGCTTTTGGGGCACGATATGTCAGTGAAGATATTCACTACATGGTCAATCGCCAGACCCTGCCTGCGGGGGCATGGACATCCTTTCGTGACTGGCAGTTCAATACAGCGGCGTGGTCAACATTCATTAGCGATAAAATGGGTTTCCTGAATGACCGGCTGACGTTTACCCCCGGTTTCAGGTTCGAGCATGTGGATCAGAGCTACGTTAATACCGCCACCGGCCAGAGGGAGGGTAATGGCACGCGCGATATCCTGCCCGGTGTGACAATTGGCTATTCCATTGGCAAAACGGGTTATGTGTTCTTTGATGCACAGAAATCCATGCGGCCCGCCCAGTCTACGGAAATTATTTACGGCAACAGGCTGAATGCGGAAAAAGCATGGAATTACGAATTCGGGGGGCGGTGGTTCCCCAACCGCTACACCACACTTGCGCTGACATTCTACCGGATCGATTTCGGTAATCAGATTGAATATGATAGCACGATCATAAGCCCGACACTGGGCACGCCCGGCGGTTATATCAATCTGGGGGGCACGCGGTATCAGGGCATTGAGTTCTCGGGTGACTGGGCGCTGAAAAGCCTGCCTGCACTGTCCTTCAATGCCGCGTATTCCTTTCTGGATGCCCGGCAGCTTAATGGTGCCTATAAGGGCAATCTTGTTCCCTATACGTCAAAACATCAGATTTCAGCCGGTGCGACCTATAAATGGGGGCAGACGCGCTTCAACCTCAACGGGTTCTGGTTTTCGCGCTCCTATACCGATGCCGCCAATACGAAGGATGAAAACGCAACCGGCTCGGTCGGCCGGGTGCCGGGTTATGTCGTTTTCAATGCGCAGGTTACGCATACCATCCCCCTACGGGCAGATGGTACAAAGCTGGACCTGTCACTGGCAATCATGAATTTTGGTGATGAGCGCTATTATTTCCGGGGCATGGACACCAGCCCATGGGGGCGTGAGGTCGCACCGGGCAGAACCTTCCAGCTTGGAACCCGGGTTACGTTCTGAGCGCGGGGGCAGTGGGTCTTGCGGGGCCGGGCTGCCGCCTAGGCAATGCGTTGCCCGCTTACCCAGACCTGTTCAACATGCAGTTCGGCTGACAGCACCACCAGATCAGCCCGTAGGCCCGGCTGGAGCGCGCCCCGATCGTTCAGGCCCAGATAGCGTGCCGGGTTGGCGCTGAGCAGGGCGGTGGCCTCAACCAGCCCGGTGCCTGCCTGCACGGCATTTCGCAGGGCGGCATCCAGTGTCAGCACACTGCCTGCCAGCGCGCCATCAGGCAGGCGGGCCGTATCATCACGCACCATAACGGCCTGCCCGCCAAGCTGGCTCGGCCCATCGGGCAGGCCCGCTGCGCGCATGGCGTCGGTTACGAACACCAGCCGCTCCGGCATGATTTTTTGTGCCAGCCGGTAGGTGCCGGGGTGGACATGGTGGGTATCAAAAATCATTTCGGCATAGGCGTCGCTGCACATCAGGGCGGCCACGGGGCCGGGACGACGGCTTTCTATGCCCGGCATGGCGTTGAACAGATGCGTGCCCCCGGCCGTGCCCCCCGCGGCACAGATCAGGCATAATGCGCTGCTGGCCTGCTCGTAACTGGCGGTGGTGTGGCCAAGGCTGACCCGCACGCCCGCACGGGCAAAGCTGGCCATAGCCTCGGCTGCGTGGGGCAGTTCGGGGGCCAGAGTGACCACCCGCACGCAGCCGGGGGCCAGTGCTTCGGCCACGCGTTCGGGGGTGGGCTCAAGTGTATGGGGTGGCTGCGCGCCCAGCCGGTGCGGGCTGACAAACGGCCCTTCCAGATGGGCTCCGGCTATAAACGGGCCGTTTTCAATGGTCCGGCCCGTAACTTCGGCAATGGCGTTTAGGGCGGACAGCACCTCGGCCCATGGGCGGGTAATGGTGGTGGGCAGCAGGGTGGTGGTGCCATGGCGCGCATGAAACCGGGCGAGCGTGCCAATGGCGGCCACACCATCCATGGTGTCTGCGCCGTCACCACCATGAATATGCCCGTCAATGAAACCGGGTAGGATGTAGCGCTCGGGGGTCTGCGCGCAGGGGGTTATGTCTGCCAGCCGGTCGGTAAAGGTCAGGCGGCCGGGCAGGATACGGTCAGGCAGGACAAGCTGGCCGGAAAGGTCTGTCATGAGGGGGCCTGTTCCATAAGGGCGATGGGCTGCGGGCGCGAAAAATACCAGCCATAGACTGCAATCAGCAGATAGGAGGGCAGGCTTACCAGCACCAGTGCCGGATGAAAGCCAATACGCGCTGCAAGGTGGATGAAAACCTGAGGCATGATCCCCCCTCCGCTATAGGCCATGACCAGCAGGGCCGATATGCGTGCGCTGTCAGCCGTATTGCCCCGCAGGGTTATGGGGAAAAGAGAGGGAAAAATCATGGCGTTTGCGAAGCCGAACAGGCCAAGGCAGATGACCGAGGCATAGCCCTGCGTGGCGCAGGCCAGCAAGGCCAGCCCCGCCCCTGCGGCGCAGCAGAGCAGCAGGTAGCGTTCCTGAGAGATGTGGCGGGGAATGAGGGCAAGCCCGCATAGATACCCCGCCAGCATGCAGCTTAGCGTTAAGGCTGTAAAAAACCCTGACTGGTTCAGGGGTAAACCGCTTGCGCGCGCATAGGTGCCTATGGCGTCGCCTGCTAGAACCTCAACCCCTACGTAAAGAAACATGGCCCCTGCACCCAGCAGGGCACGGGGCGGTAGAGGGCGCGGGGTCTGCGTGGCGCGGGGCTGGTTGAGGGGGCTGGGCCGCAGTTCAGGCAGGCGCGCGCGGGCCATGCCGCAGGCAGCGGCGGCCAGCAGGGCGGCCATGGCCAGATACGGCCATGCCAGTGCATCGAGTGCCTGCGTGCGCAGGGCCGTGCGGGTGGGGGCATCGGGGGCCAGTGTCAGGCTTGCGGCCAGTCCGTCCATGTTGTGCATGGCCAGCCCCGCCAGCACCAGTGGGGCGACAATGCCCCCCAGCTTGTTGCACACCCCCATGATGGCAATGCGCTGGGCCGCGCGCGCATGCGGGCCAAGCAGCGTAACATACGGGTTGACCGCAACCTGAAGCAGGGCCAGCCCTCCGCCCAGTGTCAGCAGTCCGGTGAGGGCCAGAGGATACAGCCCCGCATGCAGCCCGCTGCCCGTTATGGCCATGCCCAGCGCCATGCCCCCTAGTGCATAAGGCAGGCTGCGTCCTGGCCCTGCCTGCGTGGCCAGCCACCCCGCAGGCAGGGCAAAGACCACATAGGCGATGTAGAAAACCAGCGGCACAAGAAAGGCGCTGACATCATCAAGAGAAAACGCCACCTGCACAAACGGGATCAGCGGGCCGTTGAGCCATGTTGCAAAGCCGATGACAAAAAACAGACCGGCCATGCACGCCAGCGGCCCCCACCCGAAGGCACCGGCCGGGCAGGCGGAATGCTCAGGGGGCCGGGCCGCCGGGCTGCTCATGCGTTGGGGGTCATTCGTTTTCGGGCAGGCTGTCTATGGCCTCACACGCATGCACCAGCGCGGGGCTGGGGTTGGGGGCCATGCACAGCGCACGGGCATCGGGCGCGCAGCGTTCGGAGGCGTTCTCGACATCGGAATCCAGCACGTCTTCGGCCACACTCAGGTCGCGGGTGCGGTTGTCGTCCTGCTCTTTTTTAAGCACGTCCTGCGTGGTGTGCAGGTCCTTGAGCGCATCGATGCACGCACTGCTTGAGGCTTCGGGCTTGAAGTGCAGCACCGTCAGCTCCTTGTGCAGCAGGATATTGGCTTCCGTATCCCGTGGGGCCACGCCATCTTCATCAGCCTGTGCCGCTGGGGGCAGGCAGAGAAAGCCAGCCAGCACCAGAGCCAGCGCTGTGGCCCATGCGGGAGCCAGACGGGCGGCTTTGCGGGCTGCCCCGGCGGGCAGGCAGGTGGCCGGGGGAGCGACAGGCGCGGTATGTGGACCAGACACGGCGAACATTCTCCAGAACCTGTGTGGTATGGTGTCGCGTTTTTTAGCCCGTGATCGCGCCATGCGTAAAGAAACAAGCGCGCCCGGCTGGCACGCCCTTGGCATGGCGGGTGCTTTGGTGCTAGACGCGGTATTGGAAAGTCGGCGGTGGACGGATACCTTGCCAACCCGGTCAGGTCCGGAAGGAAGCAGCCATGACGAGTTTCATCCGGGTTACTGTCCGGCTTTCCACCCTGTTTCCCGCCAGTGATGGCGTGGCGGCCAGCCTGACCGGCAGGTGTAATTTTCTTTCTTCGGGCAGATCATGAGCGAAGATACAGACGCCTGGCACGAGGGCGATGAAGGGCTGCCCAGCCCCGAACCGGAAGGCCCCGGTCTGTTCGGTGCTGCCCCCGCCCCCCCCCCCCCGCCCCGGGCCGCCG
>NZ_JBDNWF010000044.1:0-20440 GCF_047721125.1 Acetobacter papayae
AGGATGCTCCCAAGCCCGAATAACCGCCAGTTTCAGGCAGTTGTACCGGCAGGGCGGCCATGGTTCATGGCCGCCCTTTTCTATTGGCTGACCAGTTTTGTCGCAGCCGCCTCCCGCATAGAACAGTGGACAAAGCGCACAGCCGGGAGAAAGATGTGCCGCTTTCCGCCCCAGCCATTGTTGTTTCCTACATGCGCGCAAACGTACCCCCTCTTCCTACCCTGACATTTCCTCTTATCGTTCTGCTTGGTCTGGTTACCGCCATTGGCCCGCTGGCGACGGACATGTACCTGCCCGCCTTCCCGCAGCTTGATTCTGACATGGCCCACGGCCCGGGATCAGCCCAGATGACACTGGCGGCGTGGTTTCTGGGACTGGCCATCGGCCAGTTCTCGCAAGGCCCGCTTTCCGACCGGTTTGGCCGCAAGGTGCCGCTTATCATTGGTCTGGGCATTTTCGGGCTGGCCAGCGCAGGCTGCGCGCTGGTGCATGACTATAAGCTGTTCTGCTTTTTCCGCTTTTTAAGCGCGCTTGGCGGATCGGCCAGTGCCGTTATTCCGCGCGCCTCGGTGCGCGATGTGGCCACAGGCCGCAAGGGCGCGCATATCATGGCCCAGCTTACGCTTGTGTTTGGCGTCATGCCCATACTGGCGCCAACCCTTGGCAGCCTGGTGCTGAAATTCGGCTCATGGCGCAATATCTTCTGGGTGGCGGCGGTCTATGCAGCACTCGCCATTATCGCAACACAGGTGATGCTGCCCGATACGCTGGCCCCTGAACGGCGTATCCGGCTTGCACCATCAGATATTCTAAGCCGCTACCGCTCTATCCTTGCCGAGCCGGTTTTTCTGTCCAATGCGCTGATCACGAGCTTTTCCAGCTTTGTCATGTTTGCCTATCTGGGCGGTGCCCCTGTTCTGTTCGAGCAGGTGCTTGGGTTTTCTCCCTCCGCCTTCGGGATATTTTTTGGCGTTAACGCCTCGTTCTTTATTCTGGGCACACAGATCAACGGCAGGCTGGTTCACCGTATTTCCATGCCGGTCATTCTGGAGGCGGCCATTCTGTGGTCCTGCCTGCTGGGCGGGGTATTTGTTGTGCTGGCTGTCATGGGAGTGGCGGGGCCAAACCATCCGCTGCTGACCTGTATGCTGATTACCAGCATTACGGCGGCACTGGGCTTTATCGGCCCCAACGGCACGGTGCTGTCCTTTTCACGCCATGGGCAGCATGCAGGCAGTGCCTCGGCCCTGCTGGGCACACTCCAGTTCGCGCTGGGCGCACTCAGTAGCGTGCTGGTAGGGCTTATGCCCCAGCATGGCGCGCTGCCAACCGCCATCGGCATGACAACCGGCGCGCTGTGCATGGCGGCCAGCAACATCCTGCGCCGTCAGGCAACGGATGCAAACGAGCACGAACAGGAAGCGTAACGCCCCACCCTGAGTGCCCTCAGTCGCTGGAATCCGTGGAGGATGACCGGCTACTCCGGCGCGTTGTCCCTTTGAAAGAAGACGTGCCGGGGTCGGTCGTGTTGAGGGTATTGGGGGGCTTGCCGTAAATGGCCTGTGTCTGCGGTGTGACGGTATGGCCGTCCTGCAAACGCATGGGCCCGGCGGTGCCACCTGCATCCGGGTTTACGACCTCGTAGCGTTCCTCAGGCTTGGGCGGTGGCGGTTTGATCCGCGGATGCCCCGATGCCGCGGCCAGACGGTCGCGCTCCTGCTCGAGCTTTTCCTGCCGCTCCACATCGCGCTGGGCAGCACGGGCCTCGGCCTCGGCCGCTTCGGGCAGAAAACGGCCCGGCCGCTCATAAGGCAGGTCTATGTTATCGCCCTCGATGGGGGTACGGCACCCGGCAAGCAAAGGCCCCAGCACCAGCAGGCCGCCCATGGCCGTGTGCCAGAACCTGCCACCGCCAACCTTGCGACACCGTCTGTCCAGAACCATGCGTATCGCCCGCGACGAAAGAAAAACCAGAAAACCGAAAACTCAGCCTTCGATCCGGCGCGCCTCATCGGGCAGCATCACGGGAATGCCATCACGGATGGGAAAAGCCAGCCCCGCCTTTTCGCTAATAAGTTCGCCCGTGGCGGCGTTATAGGTCAGCGGCCCCTTGGTAACAGGGCACACCAGCACGGACAGCAGGCGCGCATCGATGGGCGCGGTTGCGGTTGCGGTATCGGACATGGACAGCTTTCCCCACATGTTTCTTGCCAGCACAGACCCGTTGCCCGTGATGTGCCGCCCCTTCAGGATGGCGGGCCTTCGTGTTCCGGCCCGGCCATATCCAGCAGTGTCTGCAGCACCCGCACGCGTTCGGTCAGGCTTGCCGCATCAAGCAATGCCTGTTTTTCCGCCGGAGGGAAAGGACAGATCATGGGCAGGGTGACCAGCAGCATGCTGTCATCCATCTGTTCTATGAGTGACCAGCGGGCATCCAGGCCCTTGCGCTGGAAATAGCGGCGCATGGAGTCCAGCAGGTGGGTGCGGTCAAACGGTTCGGAGGGGATTTCGTTCAGATCCCCCGCAAAGGTGGAGGCATCGATCCGCCCGATACGGTAGCCCCGGCGCGGCGTGGTCTCACGCAGGAGCCGAAAGCGGGTAACCCCCGACAGGGTAATGGCGTAGGTGCCATCAGCCCGCTCGGTAAAGGAGGAAATACGCCCCAGCGTGCCCACGCCATATAGGGGTGGGGCCAGATTTTCCTCGTCATCTTCCTCACGCCAGCGGGGCTGGATCAGCCCCAGCAGGCGGTTGGTAGCCAGTGCATCTTCCACCAGCGCCACATAGCGCGGCTCGAACACGTTCAGTGGCAGCCGCCCGCGTGGAAAGAGCAGCACACCCGAAAGCGGAAACAGCCCCACCTCCGGCGGCATGTCCGCCAGCGTCATATCCTGTACGCGCGGAATCCGCCGGGGAATATCATCTTCCGCGAAAGGAGAAACGCGCGTGCCCATGAGTTACGAGAACAGCAGGGAGGACAGGCGACGGCGGGCCGCCAGCGTATCGGGGTCATCATGCCCCCACGCCTCGAAAAACCGCAGAAGCTGCTGGCGGGCGGCACCCTCTTTCCAGCCCCGGTCCGCACGGATGACATGCAGCAGTTCGGCGGCGGCTTCCTCCCTCCGCCCTGCGGCGTTCAGGGCCGTAGCCAGTTCGCAACGAGCCTCAAAATCTTCGGGGTTGGCAGCAAGGCGGGCCTGAATGCCTTCCATGGCTTCAGCCGCCTGCCGTCCCTCACGCTTGAGTTCAAGGGCTGCGCGCGCGCCGGCCACATCGGGGGCGTTGGTAATTTTTTCCGGCACGTCTGCAAGAGCCGCGGCGGCGGATTCCTCATCATCCAGTGCGAGCATGGCGCGCACCAGCCCACCCCATGCGCGGGGGTTTTCCTCTTCCTCGCCAATAACCGAGGAATACAGTTCCGCCGCTACATCCGGCCGGCCGGTTTCCAGCGCGGTATCGGCTTCCTGCAGCCGTTCGGTAGCGGGCAGGGTGCCACCACCACTGGCCTTGAGCACCGTCTCGACAAATTTTTTCACGCCGCTTTCGGGCAGGGCTCCCTGAAATACGTCAAGGATCTGGCCTTTCCAGAACGCCGCCACCAGCGGAATGGACTGGAGCGGCAGCCCCACCTGCGCAAGCTGGGCAGCCAGCGCGCGGTTGGCCTCGATATCAACCTTGACCAGCCGCACCTTGCCCTTGGCCGCACGCACGACTTTTTCCAGCACGGGGGCAAGCTGCTTGCACGGCCCGCACCAGTCCGCCCAGAAATCCACCAGAACCGGAACGGAGCGGCTGGCCTCAATCACATCGTTGATAAAGCTGTCCTGCGTGCCGTCCTTAATCAGATCCGCCTGTGCGCCTGCCGTATCCGGCTGGCCAATCAGCTGTTCCATCGGTTCTGTTCCCTGCTCTGGCCACGGCGCGCCGTGGCGTGTCTGTTCTTGCTGTCCTAGATGGGCAATCTTGCCCCACAGGGCAAGGGCTCAGGGGTATCGGGCGGGGAAGGATTGCGCGCAACGCCATTCTGGCCCCATACTAGGACAAAACAGGAACAGCGGCAGGGCGTTCAATGGCACAGTCACCAAAACGGCGTAAAACCCGGGCCACCCCGGAGCAGGACATACCGGAAAACCAGGACAGCCCGGCCACGCTGCCGCCCGCCGCACAACCACAGACCGCAGTTGTGCCATCAGCAGGCACACAGGCGGCCCTGCCGCAGGGCTGGGGACCGCAGGCCATTCGTGTGCGCGGCGCACGGGTGCATAACCTCAAGAATATCGACATCGACATCCCACGCGACCGGCTGACTGTCATGACCGGGCTTTCCGGCTCGGGCAAATCCTCTCTGGCGTTCGATACCATCTATGCCGAAGGCCAGCGCCGCTACGTGGAAAGCCTGTCCGCCTATGCGCGGCAGTTTCTGGAACTAATGGGCAAGCCCGATGTCGATTCCATCGAGGGGCTTTCTCCCGCCATTTCCATCGAGCAGAAAACCACCTCCAAAAACCCGCGCTCCACGGTTGGCACCGTAACCGAAATCTATGACTACATGCGCCTGCTCTGGGCGCGCGCGGGTGTGCCGTATTCCCCCGCAACGGGCCTACCTATCGAGGCACAGACCATCAGCCAGATGGTGGACCGGGTTGTAGCGCTCCCCGAGGGCCTGCGCCTGATGCTGCTGGCCCCCGTCATCCGTGACCGCAAGGGCGAATACCGCAAGGAACTGGCCGAACTCCAGCGCAAGGGCTTTACCCGCGTGCGGGTGGACGGCACGCTGTACGATATTGGCGAAGTCCCCAGCCTGAACCGCAAGCTACGCCACACGGTGGAAGTGGTGGTGGACAGGCTGGTGGTGAAGGAAGGCATACAGACCCGTCTGGCTGATAGTCTGGAAACAGCGCTCGGCCTGTCTGACGGCATTGTTTATGCCGAAGAAGTGCGCCGCGACGGCAATGAAGAAGACGCCGTAAAACTGGTTTTTTCCTCGCGCTTTTCCTGCCCGGTCAGCGGGTTCACGCTTGAGGAAATTGAACCCCGCCTGTTCTCCTTCAACGCACCACAGGGGGCCTGCCCCGCCTGTGACGGGCTGGGGTCTGAAACCTTTTTCAACCCCATACTGGTGGTGCCCGATACACGGCTTTCGCTCAGCAAGGGAGCCATAGCCCCGTGGAAGGATGCCAAATCCCCCCTGCTGGAACAAACGCTCGAAAGTCTGGCCGCGCATTTTGACATCGACATGGACACCCCCTGGCAGGACCTGCCCCAGACCGCACGCACCGGTATTCTGGACGGGGTGGATGAGAGCGTGGTGTTCACCTACCGCGAAGGCCGCAAGGCTTACGCCGTAACCAAACCGTTTGAAGGCGTGCTGAAAAGCCTTGAAAAACGCCTGCGCGCCACTGACAGCATGTGGGTGCGCGAGGAACTCTCGCGCTATCAGTCAGACAAACCCTGCCATGCCTGCAATGGCGCACGGCTCAAACCCGAAGCGCTATCCGTGCGGGTGGCGAATGCAACCATCGCGCAGGCATCCGACCTGCCTATTGGCGAGGCGCTGGACTGGTTTGCCGCCGTGCTGCCCACCCTTACCCCCCAACGCGCGGATATTGCGCAGCGCATCCTGCGTGAAATCACGGAGCGGCTGAAATTCCTTGACGATGTAGGGCTGGATTACCTGACCCTCTCACGCGGGTCGGCCACACTGTCCGGTGGGGAAAGCCAGCGCATCCGGCTGGCCAGCCAGATCGGCTCGGGGCTGACAGGCGTGCTGTATGTGCTGGACGAGCCCTCTATCGGGCTGCACCAGCGCGATAACGAGCGCCTTCTGGGCACGTTGCAGCGGCTCAAGGCGCTGGGCAACACGCTGATTGTGGTTGAACATGATGAAGACGCCATTCGCAGTGCGGACTGGCTGGTGGATATGGGGCCGGGAGCCGGGCTCAATGGCGGGCAGGTAATTGCCGCTGGCACGCCAGAAGAAGTCGCCCGCGTGCCTGAAAGCCTGACAGGGGCCTATCTATCCGGGCGCAGGCGTATTGATGTGCCCACCACGCGCCGCAAGGTGGACAAAAAACGCCAGATCATTCTCGAAGGGGCCAGCGGGCATAACCTGCGCGATGTCACCGCCAGCTTTCCCCTTGGCACCTTTACCTGCGTGACCGGGGTTTCGGGCTCGGGCAAATCCACTCTGGTGCTGGATACGCTGTACCGCGCCCTGTCGCGCCAGCTCATGGGCACGGCCACCACGCCCGAGCCCTATCAGCGTATCCGGGGTGTGGAACTGCTCGACAAGATTATTGATATCGACCAGTCCCCCATCGGACGGACCCCGCGTTCAAACCCCGCCACCTATACCGACCTGTTCACCCCCATCCGCGACTGGTTTGCCGAACTGCCCGAAAGCAAGGCGCGCGGCTACAAGGCGGGGCGCTTCTCCTTCAACGTCAAAGGTGGGCGGTGCGAGGCCTGTCAGGGCGATGGGCTGCTGAAGATTGAAATGCACTTCCTGCCCGATGTGTATGTAACCTGCGATACCTGCAAGGGGGCACGCTACAACCGCGAAACGCTTGAAATCCGCTTCCGGGGCAAGAGCATTGCCGATGTGCTGGCCATGAGCGTGGATGAAGCCTACCCCTTCTTTTCCGCGCAGACACGCATCCGCGACCGGCTGGCCATCCTGCAAAAAGTTGGCTTGGGTTATCTGACACTGGGCCAGCAGGCCACCACTCTGTCAGGCGGTGAAGCGCAGCGCGTCAAACTGTCCAAGGAACTGGCGCGCCGGGCCACGGGCCGTACGCTGTATATTCTGGACGAACCCACAACCGGCCTGCACACCGAGGACGTGCGCAAGCTGCTGGAAGTGCTGCACGCGCTGGTAGATCAGGGCAATACGGTGGTGGTGATCGAGCATAACCTCGAAGTTATCAAAACCGCTGACTGGATTATTGATGTCGGGCCGGAGGGAGGCAGCGGCGGCGGGCGTATTCTGGTCGAAGGAACACCCGAGACCATTGCCGCCTGCGCCCAGAGCCATACGGGGCGTTTTCTTGCCCCCATGCTGGACCTTGCCCCCCAGACGGCTGCCAAAACAACCACCAAGAAAGCAGCCTCCTAACCCCATGCCCGGCACCACCTGCGCGCAACCCCGGAGCACGGCTTGCCCCCTCCGGGGCCAACCTGCCCAGTTGACCCGCGCTGTCAGGAACCACCTACTACCGGGGCAAGGATACAACCGGCTTCTGCTCTCAGGGAAAGGCACCGGATATGAGCGTAACCAGAGGGCGCAAGGCCGTGCCTGACACCAGCATGCGGGCCGAAAATACACGACATGCAAACAGCCCGAACCGTCCAGCACGGAGGGCACCGCCAGCAGTGAAAACCCTGTTAGGCCTCATGGCCGGGCTGAGTTTAGGACTAGGGGTGGCATGCACGCCCTCCGCCCCGGCCCATGCGGCAGAAGCCTCCGCATGCCGCCAGTTACCCGCCTCGGTTCTGTTCGAGCAGCGCACATGGACAGAAATCCGCGATGGGCTGGCCTGTGGCGTTACCACCGTCATCATTCCCGTAGGGGGCACGGAACAGAGCGGGCCGTATATCGCCGTTGGCAAACATAATGTGCGTGTTCTAGCGCAGGCCGAGCGTATTGCCCGAGCGGCAGGGAATACGCTGGTCGCCCCGGTCATGGCCTATGTGCCCGAAGGTGGTACAAAACCCCGCACCAGCCACATGCGTTTTGCAGGCACGCTGAGCATACCCCCCGATGTGTTTGAAAAACTCGTGCAATCCGCTGCCGAAAGCCTGCGCGTGCAGGGCTTTACCCTTGTGGTACTGCTGGGAGACCACGGGGGGTATCAGGCCCAGCTCAAACAGGCGGCGGATACGCTCAACACCGCATGGCGTGGCACGGGTGCCAAGGCACTGTATGTTCGCGCCTATTACGATGTCCTGCCCCACCAATATGCCGACTGGCTGAAAAAAAATGGCCATGAAAAAGAGGTCGGGCTCCATGCGGAACTGTCCGATACGGCGCTGATGCTGGCGGTTGACCCCTCCATGGTACGCCAGCAGGCCCTGCGCGCGGGGCCTGCCCCCACGGCTGCACAAGGTATTTATGGGGGCGATCCGCGCGGGGCATCTGCCGCACTGGGGCAACCGGGACTGGACATGCAGGTTCGGGCCGCAACACAGGCCATAGAGGCCGCACGCACGCCGCCGCCCTAAAGCGTAAAGGGAATTTAAAGTCCGCCGAATGGACGCTCACCATGCCGCCATGCTAGACACAGCCACGGTTTTTCGGGGCAACGGCCCCGTAAGGGACAGCCCCGCAAGGCACGTATAAAAGGCATAATGTCATGGGTGTAAAACGGTATCTGGCATCGGCAGCGGCCCTGACAGGGCTTATGGCCGCAAACGCCACACTGGGCGGGCTGGCAGCCCATGCGCAGGACTGGAACTGGCAGAGCGATCTTTCCCGCCCGGTCAGCAACGCGCCCGCAGCAAAAACCGCAACCCCGGCCACGGCCCCTGTAACACAGGCCGCCCCTGCCACGGCACCGCAGGCGGGGTACACCGGAGCGGCTGCCCCGAGCACCGCCACCACGGCCACAACAGCGCCCGCGACCATCCCCAGCGCGCCGGAAGCCACTACCGTTCCCGCACCGGGCACCGTGGCGGCGAAGGCTGACGATGTTCCGCTCACGCCCCTGCCCGAACAGGCCATAACCCATAGCGATCCGGCACAGACCATTCCCGGCATGCCGCCCGTGATCGACCCGCATAATCTGTATAGCGAGACGGCCTCCGGCCATATTGCCCCGGAAGTGGCGCAGGATCTTGCCCGTATCTACGTGCCCAACCTGCGCTCGAACGACGTATCTGTCATTGACCCGGCCACCAATACGGTGGTGGACCATTTCAAGGTCGGTCGTGGGCCGCAGCACGTGGTGCCGTCATGGGACCTGCGCACCCTGTGGGCCACCAACAATGCCGAAGGCAGCACCAATGGCAGCCTGACCCCCATCAACCCGCGCACCGGCAAGCCCGGCCCGGCGGTAACGGTGGATGACCCCTACAACATGTATTTCACCCCCGATGGCCGCTCCGCCATTGTGGTGGCGGAAGCCCGCCGCCGGCTCGATTTCCGCGACCCGCACAGCATGGTGCTTCAGGGTTCGGTGGAAGCGCCGCACTGCGCTGGCATCAACCACGCAGCATTTTCCATTGATGGGCGCTACGCGATCTTCACCTGCGAATTTGGCGGCTATGTCGTCAAGGTCGATACGGTCAATCGCAAGGTGCTGGGCTATCTCAAGCTCTCCTCTGGCGGCATGCCGCAGGATATTCTTGTCTCGCCTGATGGCCGTACGTTCTACGTGGCCGACATGATGGCCGATGGCGTGTTCATGGTTGATGGCGACAACTTCCGCCAGACCGGGTTCATCCATACTGGCGTGGGCACGCACGGGCTGTACCCCACGCGTGACGGCAAGCAGATGTATGTGGCCAATCGTGGCTCGCACCTGATCCATGGCCGCCCGCACAGCAAGGCGGGTGGTGTGTCCATTATCGACTTCGCCACCAACAAGGTTGTGACCAACTGGCCCATTCCCGGTGGCGGCAGCCCGGATATGGGCAATGTCAGTGCGGATGGCAAAAGCCTGTGGCTTTCAGGGCGGTTTGACGATGTGGTGTACCGCTTCGATACCCAGACCGGCGCTGTCATCAAAATCCCTGTCGGAGCGGAACCTCACGGTCTGACCGTATGGCCCCAGCCCGGCCGCTACAGCATTGGCCATACTGGCATCCTGCGCTGAGCAACACCCGCCCTTACCGCCATCTGGCCCGGTAAGGGCGGCAATTCCCGTACAGGACTTGTGTTGTCCTTATTCCGGTGCCAACTGAATAGGCATGTAAGGCAACAACACGGCACACGCCCCACTGATCGGAACCGGCAAGCATGTTCATAGAAACCGAAGGCACCCCCAACCCCGCCACGCTCAAGTTCCTACCTGGCCGCGCTGTCATGGGAGACGCGGGTACGGTCGATTTTATCGATGCCGATACCGTAGCCGGGCGCTCCCCCCTGGCGGATGCGCTGTTTGCCATCCCCGGTGTTGCACGGGTTTTCCTTGGCAATGACTTTGTTTCCGTCACCAAGGCGGACAGCACGGAATGGGAAGAACTGCGCGGGCTGGTTCTCTCCACGCTGATGGATCATTTCGTAGCGGGTCTGCCCATCGTTGCCGATGGCACGGGCATTACCGAAGACGCTATTGCACCTGAAGATGCCGAAATCGTCACCCAGATCAAGGAACTGCTGGATACGCGCGTGCGCCCGGCCGTGGCGGGTGATGGTGGGGACATCGTTTTCCGCGGGTATCGCAACGGTGTGGTGCGCCTGACCATGCAGGGCGCCTGCTCGGGCTGCCCTTCCTCACGCGCGACACTCAAGCACGGGGTGGAAAACATGCTGCGCCATTACGTGCCTGAAGTGGTTTCTGTCGAACAGGTGGACTAAGCAGCCATGGCGGACGAGCGCGACGTGCAGCAGACAGGCGGGCAGGGCGATACCCCGGCCCATGACGGCATACCGGCCAGCGCCGTGGCCAGCCCTGCGGATAGCGGGGTCGCACCGGGTGACAGCGCCCTGCCGGATAGCTCGCCCGCCGAGACCCTGCCCGATGGCGCCATGGCCCAGTCCGCCCTCGACCAGCTTTTTGGCACGGCACGCACACCACGGCGCTGGAGCACACGCCCGGTGTCAGATGACGTGCTGCGCCAGCTTTACGCCCTTGCAAGCCTTGGCCCGACCTCGGGTAACTGCTCTCCCGTGCGGCTTGTTTTCCTGAAAGGCACCGAGGCTCGCGAGCGCCTGCGCCCGGCTCTTTCAGCCGGGAATGTCAACCGTGTCATGGGTGCGCCGGTCATTGCCATTGTAGCGCATGACCCGCTGTTTTTCGAACAACTGCCTTTTCTCTGCCCCGGCGAAGACCTGCGCTCGTGGTTTGCAGCGGATGTTGGCCTGTCGGAAGAAACCGCCTTTCGTAACGGCACGTTGCAGGGAGCATACGTCCTTATGGCCGCGCGGGCTCTGGGGCTGGATGTTCTGCCCATTTCAGGCTTTGACCAGTCGATGGTGGAAGATGCTTTTCTGGCCGAAAGCGGCTGGCGGGCCAATTTCCTGCTCTGCCTCGGCCATGGTGATCTGACCGGCCTGCCCCCGCGCGCACCACGGCTGGACTTCGCGCAGGCCTGCCGCGTGGTGGACTGAGCATGGTCAGGCGTTTTCTCGTACTGGATGCCAGCCCGGCCGGAGATGCCGCCAGAGGGCTGGCGGCCTGTCTTGAGCTGCACGACACCACGTTAAGCCTTATCAGCCAGCGTGAGGAATCCGGAAAGCAGGCGGCGGAGGGCAGCAACCTGCTGGCCGCCCAAGCACTCGAGCAGGCTGGCTGGAACACGCCACCCGATACCGATAACCCCACCTCCACACCGGCCACACCGGACTGTGTTGCAGTCGTGGTCGGGCCGGGTTCGTTTACCGGGCTGCGCGCCTCATGCGCCGTGGCCGCAGGCTATGCGCTGGGTGTTGGGGCGGAACTGGTTGGTGTCAGCCGGGCTGAAGCGCTGGCCCCGGCACTGGATGCCGAACTGGCAGGCCATGACGGGCTTGCGGGCTGGCTGCTTGTGACCTCCGCCCGCCGGGGCCGGGTGTTTGTGCAGAATAATCAGGGCGACTTGCAGGCCGTAAGTGTCGCCGACTGGCAGACCCCGCAGGGCCGCTGGCTTATAGCGGGAGACGCCGCCGAGGCGCTGACGTTCGATGAGCCAGTGCGCAGTGCATCCAGCACGCCAGACCCTGCGCAGATTGCCAGCGCGGCCCTGCGCCGTCTGGCGGGCGATCTGCCCCCACTCAAGGCTCTGCCCCTTTACGTGGACCCACCGGAAGCCAAACTGCCTGCTGACGGATTGCGGGCTGCACCGGTCTGAGCATGCAGGCCACATTCCAGCCCGTGGGCGTGGCCTATGCTGCCGTGCTGGCCTGCCTTCACGCCGCGTGTTTTTCCCCGGCCGAACAGTGGGATGAAGCGTCCATGGCCAGCCTTCTGGCCTCGCCCGGCACAACGGCCCTACTGGCCTGCACACAGGGCAAGCCTGCGGGTTTCATCCTGTTGCGCTGTATTGCGGATGAAGCGGAAGTGCTCACACTCTGCATCCTGCCCGCCAGCCGCAGGCTTGGCCTTGCCCGCCGCCTTGTCGAACAGGGCCGACAAGTTGCCGCACGGGCAGGGGCCAACACCCTGTTTTTGGAAGTCTCAACACAGAATGAGGCGGCCAGCCGCCTGTATGAACAGGCAGGCTTTACCCGGCAGGGCCTGCGCCGCCACTATTATGCCGATGGCAGCGATGCCCTAGTGCTCTCAAGCCCCTGCACGGCTGCGTAATACAAATGCACCGCCCGTTCGTTCACAGGAACGGGCGGGTTAGCGGATACTTTTTACAGCGCGCGTGCGCCAATATCCGTACGCCAGTGCGCGCCATCCCACGAAATCGCGGCCACACCGGCATAAGCCCGCTCACGCGCCTGCTGCACCGTATCGGCCAGAGCCGTTACGGCCAGCACCCGGCCACCTGAAACCACCAGTTCGCCCGCCATGTTGCGCATGGTCCCAGCCTGATAGACCTGCACGCCTTCAAGAGCCGCCGCATCTTCCAGACCGTGAATGACCGCCCCTTTTTCAGGCGCTGCCGGATAGCCCCGCGCCGCCATGACCACACAGACAGACGCCTGATTGGAAAAGGACACCGACACACCATCCAGCTTGTCATCCGCAAGGGCGGAAAGGGCGGGCAGCAGGTCTGACTGCAAGCGGGGCAGGAGGGCTTCGGCCTCGGGGTCGCCAAAGCGGACATTGTATTCGATCAGGCTCGGGCCGTTATCCGTCAGCATCAGCCCGGCAAAAATCACGCCCCTGAACGGGGTGCCACGGCGTACCATTTCGCACAGCATCGGGCGTACCAGCAGGTCGAGCGCTGCTTCCTGCTCAATGGGGCCAAAACCCTTGGGGGGCGATACCGCCCCCATGCCACCGGTATTAGGCCCGGTATCGCCATCGCCCACGCGCTTGTGGTCCTGTGCGGCCCCGATCAGATAGGCTGTCTCACCCGCGCAGAAAGCAAAGAGCGAGACTTCCTCACCCATAAGGCAGTCTTCTATCACCACACGATTACCCGCGGCCCCCAGCGAGCCACCGGTCATCATATCGGTAATGGCGGCCTCGGCTTCTTCCACGGTTGCGGCCACCACAACGCCTTTGCCCGCGGCAAGCCCGTCGGCCTTGACCACAATCGGCGCGCCACGCTCACGCACATAGGCAATGGCGTTTTCCGCCCGATCGAAAGACTGCCAGCGCGCGGTAGGAATACCCGCTGCATCGCAGATTTCCTTGGTAAATTCCTTACTGCCCTCAAGCCGGGCGGCGGCCTGTGTCGGCCCCGCACAGGGCAGGCCAACACTAGCACAGGCATCGGCCAGACCTTCGACCAGAGGCGCTTCGGGCCCCGGCACAACCAGGTCGATCTGCTGTTCGAGCGCGAAGGACACCAGTGCGGGAACATCCTGCACGCCAATCGCCACATTGACGCCCAGCGCCTCGGTGCCGGGATTACCCGGCGCTATGAACAGCTTGGACAGGTGCGGTGAACGCGCAAGGGTCTGGGCCAGGGCATGTTCCCGTCCACCGGAGCCAACCAGTAATACGCGCATTCTTTCTCTCCCGCTGTATCATTACTCTTTCAGGGCGTGCGTCTGTAGCATAGGTTGAGCCATGCACGAAAATTTTGAACAGTCCCGCGCTTTCTCCGGCAACGCTGCACCCCATGGCGGGCAGGGCAATGCCGGGTCCGGCGGCAATGTGCCGGAATACACCGTATCCGAAATATCGGGTGCCATTCGCCGTACTCTGGAAGGTACGTTCGGGCGCGTGCGGGTGCGTGGGGAAATAACCGAGTTCAAACGCTACCCTTCGGGGCATCTGTATTTTTCGCTCAAGGATGAACAGGGCAAGATTTCAGGCGTGGTGTGGCGCGGCTCTGTCTCCCGTCTGGGGCTGGAACCCGAAAACGGGCTGGAGATTATCGCTACAGGCAAGATTTCCGCCTATGGCGAGCGCTCAAGCTACCAGCTTGTTGTCGAACGCATGGAATATGCGGGGGAAGGCGCATTACTGGCCCGGATCGAGCGCCTACGCCTCAGGCTCGGGCAGGAAGGGCTGTTTGACCCCGCACGTAAAAAACCCCTGCCGCTGCTGCCACGGGTTATCGGGGTTGTGACATCGGCTCAGGGTGCTGTGCTGCATGATATCCGCACGACTGTTCTGCGGCGCTTTGCCCGGCCCATTCTGGTCTGGCCAGTGCCGGTACAGGGCGAGGGAGCGGCAAACCGCATAGCCGCCGCCATACAGGGTTTTGACCAGCTTGAGCCCGGCGGCGCCATTCCCCGGCCTGATGTGCTGATTGTCGCACGCGGCGGTGGCTCGCTGGAAGACCTGATGGCGTTCAACGAAGAAAGCGTGGTGCGGGCGGCAGCAGCCTGTCGGATTCCACTTATTTCCGCCGTGGGGCATGAAACCGACACCACGCTGATCGATTTTGCCTCGGACCGCCGCGCCCCTACCCCTACAGCGGCGGCAGAAATGGCCGTACCAGTCCGTACCGAACTGCTGGCGGATCTAGGCCACCGCAACGCCCGCGCTCTGGGGGCGCTCTCCCGCCTGCTCCAGACTGCCCGCCTGAGGCTGGACCGCGCCGCCAGTGGCCTGCCTGACCTACCAAGCCTGCTCCAGACCGCGCGGCTAAGACTGGATGAACGCGCACACCGGCTGGAAACGGCCCTGCCAGCCCTAACCCAGCGTAGGCGTACGGAACTGGTGCGGGTTGAACGCCGCATGCCTTCGCTTGAAACCCTGCTGGCCGCACGGACTGCCCGGCTCATGAGCCAGCAGGCAGCCTTGCAGGCCGCTTTTGCCACCACACTCCAGCGCCGTGTGGCACGGCTTGCGGGCGGACGCCTATCCACCGCCCCGCTTGCGGCCCTGCTGCGCGAAAGACGACTGGCCCTTTCCGGCGTGGTCGGGCGGCTGGAGGCAGTCTCGCCCATGGCGGTTCTGGCACGCGGCTATGCGCTGGTAAGCCGTGAGGGCCGCCCGGTTACTGGAGCCGCTGCCCTGAAAAACGGCGAACACGTTACCCTGACCTTTGCCGATGGCACGCAGGAAGCCACCATTGGCCGCACCACCCCGGCACAGGGCATGCTGGATTTCTGAACACCACCACCATGCCACGCGTACACGCATTGAACCCGGCCTGTACACGGGGTTATGCTGCCCCGGACAGGGCGTTGACACCACAAACCGGAAACCGAACCATGTCTCTTTTCTCATCAGGCAGTACCAGCATGCAGGAGCGTATCCGGTCATGGGTATTGCCAGGCGCATTGGCCGGAGTTCTAGCACTCATGCTGAGCGGCTGCACACAGCCCCAGAAGGCCAGCCAGATTGTACCGCAGACATTCGGCCCCACCCCGCCCACACAGGCGGCTCAGACCATGGCGCCTGTCAGTTCGTCCGATACGGGAAAAGCCTCCAAACTGAACGACCCCTCCGCACCCCATGACACACCACTCTGTGGCACCGCCGCGCGTGAGGCCATGGCCATGGCCGTGCAGAACTACCCGCAGCCCCTGACCTCGGGCAACAGTTGCACGCAGAACGCCTGCTACAACACCCAGACAGGCACCTATATTGCAGCAGATGGCACGCAGCGCGTCTGCCGTTAAAAGGCGGAAAAAATCTGCTTTCTTATCCTTTTTGATTAAAAAACGGATTTTCCCTGTTTTTATGGGTAAATCTGTTGTCTTTCATGACAGGCAGGTTTCATAATTTTTCGTTAATATCGTGTCTAATTCATGAAATTTTTTACCTGACTTCGTAAAAACAGCTCTATCCTGTAGGAAAAAGCGGTAATGAAAACCGGTTTTCATCAAAAAATAAAAGCTGTTTTCGAAAATACAGGGCAAAACCATACCCTCATCTGCCTGAAAGCCAATCCGGCAGATAAGGGCGCATAAACTTCCTTTTGGCAGGTCATGGAATTGCCAAAATATCCGCTCTATGTTCGCCAGAAAAAGGGCATAAAAAAACCCCTGACCAGAACCGGCAGGGGTTTAGATATTGGTGGAGCCAATCGGAATCGAACCGACGACCTCCTGAATGCCATTCAGGCGCTCTCCCAACTGAGCTATGGCCCCACACTCTATAGCGCCCGGCTTAGCAGCCTCTTTGGGGGAGACCACCGTGCGTGGTGGAGCTATTACCGCCTTCCGAACAGGCTGACAAGACATTATTTTTACGTCATCAGCACTTTCATGTCCCGCAGGGCGGCAACCAGCGCCAACAGCGGCAGACCCTGTATGGAAAAGCTGTCTCCGCGCACCTGTTCAAACAAAAGCAGGCCCGGCCCTTCCAGCCTGTATGCCCCTACACAGGACAGGCAGGCCTCCGCCTCGAGTGCCAGATACTGCTCAAGGAACGAATCAGAAAACGCCCGCATGCTCAGATGCGCCTGCTCGACATGCTGCCAGACAACCTGCCCGCCTTGGCACAACACCACGGCTGTATGGAGCGTATGCGTTCGGCCTCGCAGCGCTTGAAGCTGGCGGGCGGCCTGTTCCAGTGTGGGGGGCTTGTCGTACCACTGCCCTTCACAGGACAGCATCTGATCTGAGCCTATAACCAGCGCTGTACTATCCGCCGCACCGGCCAGCGCCTTGGCTATGGCCAGTTCCAATGCTGTGTCATCTGTCGAGCAGCCCCGTGCATGAGCCCGCTCACGAATAGCGTGTTCATCCACCTCAGGTCGCACAATGCCAAAAGCCAGACCGGCATTTTCCAGAAGCCTTTTTCTGGCAGCAGAACCACTCGCCAGCAGAAGTGACGTGGCCCTGTCCTGTAATGGATTCGGCTTTAGTACTAAAGCTGTCATGGAATCGAGTCTCTTTCAGGTACTGGCGTATCGGAGGGCTGTGAGTACTTTCCTGAGTACCGGGGTACATGTGGACTGTACGGAAAACAGAACAGGGGCGTACCGAGTACCGGGAACAACTCTGCAATATCATGAACGGGTGAGTTGTACACAGGCTCAGTTTGGATAATTCGGGATAACCTTCAAAAACCCTTGTTTTGCAAGGCCCTGTAAACTGTACACACTGTGGGAAAAACGGGGTACGTTTTTGGAATACCGGGTACCCCGTCATCCACAGTACCCTTAAACAATCTCAATCTCTTTTCTTTCTTTTTTATAGGAAATGGGGCGTGGACAGGGCGGATAAAGACGTGCAGGACTTCAGACCATGACAACGCAAGCTTCCATCCCCTCCGCCAAACGTCTGCTAAGAACCCTCAATGGTGAGGCACTCTGGCCGCCGCCGATGTGGCTGATGCGCCAGGCTGGCCGGTTTTTACCGGAATTCCGGGCCATGCGGGAAAAAGCCGACTTTCTGACCCGCTGCATGACGCCCGATATCGCAACGGAACTCACCCTCCAGCCGATCCGCCGCTTTGGCATGGATGGAGCCATTCTGTTTTCCGATATCCTGATTCTGCCGTGGGCCATGGGGCAGTCACTGCGTTTTGTTGCCGGAACCGGCCCGGTGCTGGGTGCCATCCGTTCCGAACAGGATCTGCTGGCACTGGACCCCGCACGCATAGCCGAAGCCACGGCCCCGGTGCTGGAAACCCTGACACGCCTGCGTGGTATTCTGGACGGGCCGCAAGCCGTCGGCGCTGCAAAACCGGGTGGCACAACGCTGCTGGGCTTTACGGGTTCGCCCTTTACGGTGGCCTGCTACATGGTTGAAGGCAAAGGCTCGCGTGAATTCGCCATTACCCGTGAGATGGCGTTTAAAGACCCAGCTTTGTTCGACCGGCTGATCGCGCTGCTGACGGAAACCACAGCGGCTTATCTATGCGCTCAGGTCGAGGCCGGGGCTGAAGCGGTCATGTTGTTTGATTCCTGGTCTGGTCTGCTGCCTCCCTCCGAGTTCCGCAGGCATGTCATTGCCCCCACACGGCAGATTGTGCAGGCGGTCAAGGCACGGCACCCGCATGTGCGTATTGTTGGCTTTCCACGTCTGGCCGGGGTGATGATCTCGGAATATGCGCGTGAAACCGGGGTGGATGTGGTGGCGCTCGATACGGGGGCCGATATGCAGGCTGTCCTTCCCCTCCTGCCTGAAAAAATCGGCGTGCAGGGTAATCTCGACCCTGTGGCGGTTCTGGCTGGTGGTGAGCCCATGCGGCGCGAAGCGCTTTCTATCCGCGAGGCCGGGCGGGGTCGGGCGCATGTATTCAACCTTGGCCATGGCGTGCTGCCTGAAACCCCGGTCGAACATGTGGAAGACCTCGTGCGCACCCTGCGGGAAACACCCTGATGCCGAAGGATCAGGTAATGCGTGTGGCCCGAGCTGGTGCGGTCGAACTGGTGATTTTCGATTGCGATGGTGTTCTGGTGGATAGCGAGGCCGCAACCTGCGGCCTATGCGCTCAGGCCGCGCGGGAAGCGGGTATGATGGTGTCGGATGAAGACAGCATTGAAACGTTTTCCGGTATGGCGTTGCCCCTGATCCGCCGCATGATCGAACAGAAAACCGGCACAACCCTTGCGCCCGACTGGGCCGCCATGATGCAGGCCCGTTTTGTTGCCGCCATGGAAAAAGGCGCAAAGCCAGTAACGGGCGTTTATGCCATGCTGGATGCGGTACGGGCCATGGGGTTGCCCATGCGGGTGGGTACCAATTCATCCATGGAAGAAATGGCGGTCAAATTTGCGGCCACCAACCTTGGCCCGTATTTTGGTGATCGTGTTCATTCCGCCGTGGATGTGGGAGCCCCCAAGCCTCGGCCTGATATTTACCTGACAGCCGCACGGCAGGAGGGCGTTGCCCCACAAGCCTGTGTCGTGCTGGAAGACAGCCTACCCGGTGCGCAGGCGGCACTGGCCGCTGGCATGACCTGCGTGATGCTGGTTGAGCCCGGAAAAACCCCGCCGGAACTGCTCGGTGTGCTGCGGATTGAGCACCTGTCCGAATTCCCGGCTGTGCTTGAGCGGCTGAACGGGCAAGGATAGTCCCTGATGGTTATTGATGCCCTTCTGCCTTGGACGCGCTGGCTGCTGGCTTTTCACATCATGTCCGTGATGGCGTGGATGGCCGGGATGTTTTATTTGCCCCGGCTGTTTGTCTATCACTGTCAGGTCATGGCGGGTACGGCCGAAAGTGAGCGTTTCAAGCTGATGGAACGCCGCCTGCTGCGGGCGATTAGCACGCCAGCCATGATTTCAAGCTTTCTGTTTGGTGGGTTGCTGGTTCTGACACCGGGGGCCGTGGACTGGCATGGCGGGTGGTGGCACCTTAAACTACTTTGTGTGGTGCTGATGGCCGGCTTTCATGGCCTGTGCGCGCGCTGGCGGCGTGATTTTGCCAATGATGCCAATACCCGGTCAGAAAAATTCTACCGTTTTGCCAATGAGGTACCCACCCTGCTCATGATCGTGATTGTCATCATGGTTGTGGTCAGGCCGTTCTGACAGACCGGGCGGGTTTTACTCCGGTTCTTAAAGCTGGTTTATGCTGCCTGTTCCGCCGTATTGGGGAGAAAATTCGAGAATGTCCTCTATCGCACGCACGATCGCTGTTTTCTGTGGTTCCCGGCTGGGGAATGATCCGGTTTATCAGGATGTCGCCCAGCAGGCAGGCAAGCTGCTGGCCCGCGAGGCAATCCGGCTGGTCTATGGTGGTGGTGCCAATGGGCTAATGGGTGTTGTGGCGGATTCCGTCATTCGTGCAGGGGGAGAGGTTACGGGGGTTATTCCCGAATTTCTGACCAAACGCGAAAAAATGCATGAATGCGTATCGGAGCTGATTGTCACCACCTCCATGCACGAGCGCAAACAGATCATGTTCGCCCGGGCTGAAGCATTCTGGATTCTGCCCGGTGGTTTCGGCACGTTTGATGAAATGATGGAAATCCTGACATGGCGTCAGCTTGAGCGGCATAACAAGCCCATTATTCTGGTCAATACCGCTGGCTGGGGCGAGGCTGTGGTGGCCATGCTGGAAGCAGCGGTAAAGCAGGGCTTTGCCTCGGAACAGTCTCGTGCGCTTTTACAGGTAGTACCGGATGTTGAAACGGCGCTGGCCTGCTCGGTCTGGCAGGAACAGGGTGCCCCTGTGCCGATGGATACGCTGTAAGCCTGTAAATCTGCTCTTGCCTGACGGGGCTGAGCGCTGTATAGCCAGCACACCGCATCGGAGTGTAGCTCAGCCTGGTAGAGCACTGTGTTCGGGACGCAGGGGCCGGAGGTTCGAATCCTCTCACTCCGACCA
>NZ_JBDNWF010000045.1:0-18195 GCF_047721125.1 Acetobacter papayae
GGTTTCATGGGGGCAGGTCCCGGACAATGAGGGCGCGTGACATGCGCCAGAGTATCCGCGCCAGTGCGGGCGGAAAACCTGTGCGGCATAAAAAACCCGGCATCCCTGTGGGGCTGCCGGGTTTTGTGCAGTCAGGCCGTTACGCGCGCCGCTTAGGCGGCTTTCATGACAGCGGTGAGGGATTCCAGAACCTCGTTAGGCTCTTTCTTTTCCAGCACCGCGACTTCGGCCACAAAGCGTTCCTGAGCGGCTTCAAACAGTTTACGTTCGCTGAAGCTGCCATCCAGACTGTCAACATTGCGGCGCAGGTCGCGCAGCACTTCGGCAATCTGAACCAGATCGCCAGAGTTGATTTTTTCCTGATACGCCACCGCGCGGCGTGCCCACATGCCTTTGCTGACATGCGGCTTGCCCTTGATGATGGCCATGGCCTTGTCCACGATCTCGCGCGAGACAATCTTGCGCAGCCCGGCCTTGCGGGCCTTGGTGAGCGGGATGCGCAGTGTCATCTGGTTGCCGGGGAAGGAAATCTGGATGACTTCCAGTTTCGTTCCGGCTATTTCATCCACCCCGATCCGGTCCACCCGACCGACACCGTGTGCGGCGTAGACGATGGCATCACCTTCCTGAAAGGGATCCTCGTCTTTTACCTTGGTTTTTGCCTGTGCTGCGGTCGTGGCGGCGGCGGTGCGTGCCATTGCATCTGTCACGCCACCTTTGGGAGGTGCTCTGAAAGTATTCATAACCTGACCTTTTAGCATAAAAATGCGTGTTTGTCTTGTAAAACAGCCGACATGAAGCGGGCCTGAGGTTATGACTGCACGCCGTTTACCGTTTGCAGTGCCGGGGCTGTTGGGTCTCCTGTGGGTTGCAGCACGTCAATTTCGATCGTGCGGGCCATGGTGGCCATTGGCAGGGCATGCAGCGTATTGGCAAAAGGCTCCTGAAGGTCGCTGGCGCTCTTGTCCAGAACCAGAAACAGGCAGCCCACAAGGCTTGAACCCAGCGGCGTGATCCATTCCAGTGTCTGAACCATGGAGAGTGGCAGCACGATGCAGAAGATGTTCACCAGCACCCTTGGCAGCACCGAAAACTGCATGGGTAGCGGTGTGTTGCGGATACGCTCCAGCCCGCCCTGTGCATTGGCCAGATCAGACAGGATACGGTCGATCTGCCCGTGTACCGCACCATCGATGTTTTTCTTGCGGACTTCCTCAGCCACGCCCAGCCCGATCTGGTAGAGAATGGCGTTAGGCTGGTTGCGGTAGCCGACAATGGCCTCACGCATGGAGGCGGGCAGCAGGCGGTTGATGTCCTCGCTGGCATCCAGCTTGCCCAGCGCCATGCGCAGCGCGTGCGGGTAGGCGGCTATGGCGTACATCAGGTCGTGCCGGTCGCCCAGCAGGGTGCCGGCCTGTCGGCCAAAGGAACGGCAGTTGTTGGTGATGCTCCCCCACAGGGTGCGGCCTTCCCACCAGCGGGCATAGGCGCTGGTGCTGCGAAATCCCATGAACAGGGCCAGAGCGGAACCGATCAGCGGGACAGGCAGGCTCGGCTGTTCCATCCATTCCTGATGGAAGACCTGAAACAGAACCACCACCACGAAATCCCAGGCTGCCATGAGCAGGAGAACGGTGCGAACCTCGCGGGATATAATGCGTAATCCCATGCGCGGGTCAACGATCATCCAGACTGTCTCCTTTCTTGTCGGGGCTGTATTGCCCGTCCGTGCTTTAACATGACACAATGAGAGTGGTTTCCCGATATGGCAGCTTTATGTTTGTGCTGCCATCCGGGCTATGTTGTTGAAAATATGCGGTGAAATGCTGAAGGAAGATTAAGCTCATGCAAGCCAGTGCCGGGTTGACCCTGCGGGAAGAGCATCGCTGTCATGGGGGCAGCGTACAGTTTTACGAACATCAGTCCGAAGTGCTGGGACTGCCTGCACGGTTTGGCGTGTTTCTGCCCCCCGCAGCGCTTGAAGGTAAGCGCGTACCGATTCTGTATGTGCTGGCAGGCCTGACCTGCACGGATGAAACCTTCCTGATCAAGTCGGCTGCGCTGGCCGAGGCCGCACGGCTTGGGTTGGCCATTGTCGCCCCTGATACATCGCCCAGAGGGGCAGGGGTGCCGGGCGAAGATACGGACTGGGATATGGGCACGGGGGCCGGCTTCTATCTGGATGCCACACAGGAGCCGTGGAGCCGCCATTACCGCATGGACAGCTATATCAGCCGCGAACTGCCCGCGCTGGTTGAGGCGGCATTGCCGCTGGATGGCACGCGGCGTGGCATTACAGGCCATTCCATGGGGGGGCATGGCGCGCTCGTGCATGCGCTGCGTAACCCTGAGTTCTGGAAATCGGTTTCGGCCTTTGCGCCCATCGTGCATCCGTCCGCCGTGCCTTGGGGTGAAAAGGCGTTTACCACCTATCTGGGCACAGACCGCACGGCATGGCGCGCTTATGACGCTGTGTGCATGCTCGAAGATGGCCTGAGCCACCCCACCACCATTCTGGTTGATCAGGGTGATGCGGATCAGTTCCTTGAGCGCGAACTTCAGCCTTGGCATCTGGAAAAGGCGGCTCTTGCCGTCGGGCAGAAACTGACCCTGCGCCGCCATGCTGTGTATGATCATTCCTACTGGTTCGTGCAGAGCTTCGCATGCGAGCACCTGCGCCACCATGCGGCTATTCTGGGCGCGCTGTAACCGGCACCAGCGCTCCTGAAAAACCGGGGGCGCTGGTCAGGCAATGGGCTTGTGCGCCATGCCTGCCAGTGCCCCCAGCCATTTGAGATATTCCGTCATCAGCAGTCGCAGGGTGGAAAGCTGGGTCAGGTGGTGCATGGCCGGGGGTGTTACCGGGCAGGCATATAGAGCCACATCCGGCAGGGTGCGCCCAAGTTCCAGCATGGCCCGGCGCATGTGGTAGCCAGCCGTTACCACCACAAGGCTGCCGATATGGTTGTCAGCCACCCATGCGGCAGTTTCCTCGGCATTGCCAATGGTCGAGCGGGCCTGATAGCCCAGCGTAATGCGCGGCCCCAGCGCTTTTTCCTGCTCTGGCAGTAGCAACGCCTGTTGCGAGGCCTGTGGTGCCACGCCTGAAATCAGCAGCCACTCGGCTTGCCCCCGTTCCAGAAGGCGCAGCGAGGTTTCCACTCGCCCCGCCCCGCCCGTAAGGGCCACAATACCTGCCGTGTGTGGTAAAGGCCCGGCAGGGCGCAGGGCATCGTGCACAAACCAGCCAAAGCCACACAAGAACAGGAGTGGCAGCCCCAGAAGCACAAAGGCCGGGGCACGTTTGACAAGGCGGCGCATCAGGGCAGGCGGCGGAGCCACAGGCGTACGATAAGCTGGGTTGTCAGCCAGCAGATCAGGGCTGCCGCAACAGGCAGGCACCCCAGCCCGATAAGCAGGTCAGAGGGCACGGCATTAAGAATAGAGGCTTCATCCATCAGGCCGGTCTGGCTGGCAGTGGCCTGCGCCATGTCTGCATCAGCGGTGAAAGGGGCTGTGATCTGGAGCAGCGCAAAGAGTGGCAGGCAGGCCAGCACCGTGCCGCTCAGCCCGCCACCAAAGGCAAGAGAGGCCGTTCTGCGGGCAAAGCGCCCAGCAATATAACCGTCCGATGCGCCAAGCCCGTGCAGGGTGGTGATGGTATCGCGGCGCGAGGCCAGTCCCGCACGAGTGGTCAGGCCCGTAATCAGGGTGGCGACACCGCAGACACTCAGCAACGCCAGTCCCGCGCAGGCTAGCAGGCTGTTGGCCAGAGCATGCAGGCGCGTGCTCCACAGACTGTTACGCTCGACAATCACCCCCGGAGCCAGAGCCGACAGATCCTGCTCCAGTGTGGCTGGCGGGACGGTGCCATCGGGCAGGTCAACACGCAGGACGGCGGGCAGGGGCATGGCCGCGCTGCCTGCGGGGGCCTGTCCGTTGTTCAGGCCGCTGCCCAACCACGGCTGGAGCAGAGTGTCCAGTTCCTGCGTGGAAAGCCGGTGCACGGTGCTGCCCGCAGGCAGGCTGACAAGTGCGGCCTGCACGGCATCTGCCCGGTTTTGCCCCGTGCTCTGGCCCTGCCGGGCAGGTTGGTCAGGCTGGGGCACCTGAATAATGACAAGCTGCGCAGCCCCCCCGGCCCAGCGGGCGGATAATGCCCGTGCGCCGCACGCGCCAGCCAGTGTCAGGGCGGCCAGAAACCCCACCATGGCTACCAGCGCAAACAGCCCGCGATCGGGCATGGCTTCAGCCAGAGACAGGCCATCGCGCCTGCGGGTGGAACGGCGGCTCATGGTAACGGGGTGTCCTCGCTCACAAGGTGGCCACGTTCGAGAAAAAGAGCGGGGCGGGGCAGGCGGCGCACCAGAGCCTCGTTATGGGTGGCGACAATCACCGTGGAGCCCATGGCGCTGAGTTCGGCAAACATGTCGAGCAGGCGGTGGGCCTGACTTTCTTCCAGCGCGTTTGTGGGTTCATCCGCCAGAATCAGGCCGGGGCGGTGGATAATGGCGCGCGCTATGGCGGTGCGCTGCTGCTCCCCCCCCGAAAGGCGCTCGGCGGGTACATCGTGGTATTCGCCAAGGCCCACCCATTTGAGAATGGAGCGGATTTCATCGCGAATTTCGTCTTCCGGGCGTTTTTGCAGCCGCAGGGGCAGGGCGATGTTATCTGCAACCGACAGGCCGGGCATCAGGCGGAAATCCTGATGGATCATGCCTATGCGGCGGCGTAGCATGACAAAGGTGCCGCGCTTTTGTGTATCGTCCACCGGCTGGCCAAGAACGACCATCCGCCCCGAGCTGGGCAGGGTTTCAACATGCAGCAGGCTGAGCAGGCTGCTCTTGCCCGCCCCCGAAGGGCCAAGGAGCCAGCGGAACCCGCCCTGCGGCACGGAAAAAGACAGCCGCGAGAGAACGGGGGCGGGGTCTTTTCTGGCCCGACGCCAGGAAACGGTGTCCAGATGGATCATGCAGGCTGGCCCTGATACTGTGCGGGGCTGGGGGTGGTGGTACGGCCCATGGGCATGTCAGACCCAGAAGGGACTTACATGTTCCGTGCGGCAAGAGCCGTAAGGGTGGAGGCGGCTGCGGCTACGGCCATAAGGCCAATCCCGTCGTAGATCAGGCTGGTGGCGCTGAGCATGTGCCCGCCCAGTATAATTTCGTGCGGAATGGCGGCCGCGGCGTTGCTGATGGCGTCACGCGCCTGCGGGTCGGCTGCGGCGGTGGAGCGTGTCAGTGCGCCGGTCAGGGTTGGCACGGCGGCCCACACTACGCCTGCAATCAGCAGGAACGGGGCCAGCAGTTCCGCCACCTGCTGGATGAAACCCGCCACAAAATGGCAGATAACCCAAAGGGCCGTGCAGATGAGGTGCAGGATTGTCGAGCCGCCTTCATGCAGGGCGGGAGCGGGAGGCTGCGGTGCAAGGGGAGTGCGCTGATCCATGAACCCGTTTTTCCTTTGGGGGGTGCGATTGTAGAGCCTGTTATACAGGGGGGTGGGCGGTTGTGTCACGTCATGGAAGGCGTGCCGGGTGTGGCTGGGGTGCGTAACAGGGGCTGTTCACGCATTCGAGAGCAGACGGCGCTTTGTTCCGGCGTTTAAGGTAGGAGCATGGGGTTAGGTCAGGAACGCGGCCAGGCCTTGCGGGTTTTGCGCGTATTTCGGGTTTTGTAAGGGAGCGTTACGGTCGTTCATGCAGTTTCTTTCGTGTACCGTGATGTTCGCCGGGGTGAACGCACAGGCTATGGCCTGCCTGCGTGATGTGCTGAGCATGCGTGGGCTGGACCTGCGCAGCGTGCCTGATGCGGCGGCGGTGTTTTCGAGCTTTGATGAGGTTCTGCCCGATCTGGTGGTGGTGCCTGAAACCCTGCCGGATATGGCAGCCACGCGGCTGTGCCAGCACCTGCGGCTTAATGCAGCAACCCGTGGCATGCCGGTTGTGGTGCTGCTTTCCGCCCGCGATCCTGCGCGTGAGCATGAACTGCTCGATCGTGGGGCGGATGCCTGTTTCTGCATGGAGGATGACCCGGTTATCCTGCTGTTTCGTATTTGCGCGCTGCTGCGTGAATACGGTGCCGATGCCGCCGAGCGCGAAGGGGTCAGCTTTCGGCAGCCGACAATCAGCGTGGTGACGGCTCCGGGTGGCGCGCTGTGGTCATGGCCCGGTCTGCGCGACCTGCCAGCCAGAGCGCGGGGGCAGCAGGCCGTATCGGCGGATGGCGCGCTGGTGGATATGTTCCGGCGCAACGGGCAGAAAGCCCAGCTTGTGGATGACCCGGACAGGCTTGATCTGGCCGGTAACGGGTCTGGTGGCGGCACACCGCCCGATTGCGTGGTGGTGGACCTGACCTGCCCGGCGTTTGAGGGGCTGGCTCTGGCCCGCACGGTGGCGGCCTTTCGGCGGCGGACGCGCCAATGTGTGCGCGTGATGGGGGTGATGGAAAAAAGCGCGGATTCGGCTGAAAAGATCCGTATCGCGTTTGAGGCGGGTGTGGATGATCTGGTCGATACCGATATCCGCCCCGATCTGTTTTTGGCCCGTGTTGCAGCCCTTGTGCGGCGCAAGAGCCTGCAGGACGAGGTGCAGCGCGAAGAAGCGCATATGGAAAGTGCCCGCGCCCGCGCCGCACTGGCCGATGCACTGCGGCGCGTGAATGCGGATCTGGCGGCGGCCAACCGAAAGCTGATCGACGCGCAGGCCAAGCTGGTGCAGTCCGCCAAAATGGCCTCTCTTGGTGAGTTGGCTGCTGGTATCGCGCATGAGTTCAACAACCCGCTGGCGTTTGTTCTGGCGCATGAAAGCACGGCAAAGCGCAGTGTGGCGCAGGCGTTGCAGGCCATTAGGCTGGGCGATACGCAGCAGGCAGAAGCCGCGCTGGCCAAAGGGGGAGAGCGTCTGGCCTCGTCCTTTGTCGGGCTTTCGCGCCTGCGTGACCTTGTGGTGAGCTTACGGCGCTTTTCCCGGTTGGAGGAAGGCGAGTTCAGGCGGCTGGACGTGCCGGAGGCCATAGGCATGGTGCTGACGCTGCTTGCCCCCAAGCTGGGGGAGGAAATAGAGGTGGAATGCCAGCTTGAGGCCCCGCCAGAGCTTGTCTGTCAGGCGGCGCTGGTCAATCAGGTTGTCATGAATATTGTCAGCAACGCAGCGGATGCCATTCTGGAAAAACGTGAGGTTAATCGTCGGGCAGAGGGCGGCGCACAGCCGGGCAAGGACCGGATTCTGCTTCAGTCCAGCCTGCAACCGCGCGAGGGGCGCGAGGGCAATGATTATGTCCTGCGCATTTGTGATACCGGCCCCGGCGTGCCTGATGCGTTACAGGAGCGCGTATTTGAGCCGTTTTTTACGACCAAGCCCGTTGGCTCGGGCACGGGGCTGGGGCTGGCTACAGCCTATGGTGTTGTGCAGGCGCACGGCGGGAGTATTGTTATAACAAGATCGGAAAGCCTCGGTGGGGCCTGTTTTACAATCCGGGTGCCATATAGAGCAGCAGAGGAGCGGCGCGGTGAAAACGTTGCCTGACACAGCGGAGCGGCCTGTCGTTCTGGTTGTGGATGACGAGCCTGAAATTCTGGTAGCACTGACCGACCTGCTCGATCAGACCTACCATGTGCTGGCAGCTTCTTCTGGCGAGGAGGGGCTGGCCCTATTGCGCCAGCACCCTGATGTGGCGGTCATTATTTCTGACCAGCGCATGCCGTGCATGACGGGTGACGTGTTTTTTGCCCATGCCCGCGAACTGAGCGGAGCCGGTGCCATTCTGCTGACTGGCTATGCCGATATTTCGGCTGTGGAAGCCGCACTCAACCGGGGGCAGATTTCCTTTTTTGCGTACAAGCCGTGGGATGATGAAACCCTGCTGTCCATGGTGGGGCAGGCGGCGGATCGTTACCGGCTGGAAAACGAACTGGCGCGCGAGCGTCTGCTGCTGCGCGGCCTGCTTGAAAACCTGCCTTTCGGGTTGGCGTTCAAGGATCAGAATGGCAGCTTCATCCGCCTTAACCAGCAGATGGCGCGTGAATTCAACCGCAGTGTTGCAGATTGCATCGGCCATCAGGAAGATGAACTGGTCGATGGCACCCGTCTTGAAAGTCTGCGGCAGGCACAGGGTGATCTGGCGGCTTCCGGTCGTGACCAGCAGGTGCTGCAACTGCCCGGGCCCGATGGCCAGACCCGCTGGCACGACCTCACCCGCGTAAGGCTGGACAGCCTGCGCAACGAGCCGGTGCGAGCTGACAGGCTTTCGGCCTATTCCATCCTGATCGATCGCGATGTTACGGAACTGCTCAGTTTGGAGCAGCGCTTGCAGCAGGCGCAGAAAATGCAGGCGATCGGCACATTGGCCGGTGGCATCGCGCATGACTTCAACAACCTGCTAACGGCTATTCTGGGTTCGCTGGAACTGGTGCAGGACCTTGACCCCCCGAAGGAAGCTGCTGCCACACGGCTGTATCAGAACGCCATGCAGGCGGCGCGGCGGGGGGCTGTGCTGACCCGCCGCCTGCTCGACTTTAGCCGCCCGCGCCATCTTGTTTGCCAGCAGGTGGATGTGGGGGAAATGCTCGAAACCCTGAGCGATTTCCTGATGCGCGGCAAGGTGCCGGATGACATTCGGGGCGAGCTGGATACAGACCGCTTCAAGCCCGGCAGCGGGTGGGAGCGTGTTAGTTTCGAACTGCCCGACAGGCCCTTGCCGCCTGTGTGGACTGACGCAACGCAGCTTCAGCTTGCGGTGCTCAACCAGTGCCTGAATGCGCTGGAGGCCCAGCCGCAGGGGGACAGTGCCTGCGTTGTTAGCGTGCGGCTGGCGGATAAGCTCCTTGGCCGCCATCTGGGTGGTGAACATGCCAGCGCATGGGTAGTGGTGCAGATCCGCGATTATGGTGCGGGCATGACGGAAGAACAGCGCGCCCGCATTTTCGAACCGTTCTTTACCACGCGGGATGTCGGGCAGGGCAACGGGCTTGGCCTGTCTATGACCTACAGCTTCATCAGCCACTGCGGGGGTGAGGTACGCGTAGAGGGCATTCCCGGCGGCGGTACGGTGGTGGAGCTATGGTTCCCCGCCATGGCGCGCGGCAAGGTTCAGGCAGAACCGGCCCAGGCGCCCGCAGCCGTGCGTAAGGTTGTATCCGTGCAGGATGACAGCATGCCGGACGAGGCGCTGAAAGAAGGGGATATCAGCCAGATCGAAGGGGCTGTTCCGGCTTTTGCGCTGTCCACGCCAGTTACACAGGATATGGCGCGCGTGCTGCCTGATGCGGCGGAGGGGCGGATTATCCTCGTGGTGGATGACGAGCCGGGGGTGCGGGCGGTTACGGCAGGTTTTCTGCGCCGTGCGGGTTATGCTGTGCTGGAATCCTCCAGCGGTATGGATGCGCTTGAAGCCGTGCAGCAGCATGCGGACATAGCGCTTGTTGTCATGGATGTGAAAATGCCGGGTATGAACGGCGGTGAGGCCGCACGGCATATTCACACACGCAGGCCGGAACTGCCGGTGCTGTTTGTAACCGGCTATGCCGATTTCGGCCTGCTACCCGAAGGTGTTCCCGTACTGCACAAGCCCTATACGCGAGATGCCTTGCTGGGCGATGTCCGGGCCATGCTCGCAGCATAATACTGGCGCGGCCCGCTGGCTCGGTTGTTCAGCCTGCCTGTGGGCCGAAATGGCGGTACACCACATCACCCGGGGCGTGGCCGGGGGCCGCCTTGTCTGGTATCGCGCCCAGACGCTCCGCTAGCCTGCATGAGCGCGTATTGTCTTGATGGACGTAGCTGACCAACGAGGGCAGGTGCCGGACATCGCGTGCCCAGTCCCGCAGGGCGGACGCCGCTTCAAACGCGTAACCCAGCCCCTCGGCTTGTGGAAAAACCAGCCAGCCTATTTCATGTTCGGGAAAAAGTGGCCCGGTATTGATCCCGACCTGACCCAGACAGCATCCGTTGTCGTGGTCTTCCATCATCAACGCCCCTACGCCGAAAAAATCCCATTGTGCATGGTCGGTGCAGAACAGGCCCCACGCCCGGTCTGGTGCAAACGGCCCACCCATGTGGCGGCAGCGGTCAGACGCCATGAACGCCGCATAAGCAGGCCAGTCGTTCAAATTCATGGGGCGCAGCAGCAAGCGCTGGGTGTTCAGGGTAGGAATAAGGGCCATGGAGCGGAGAATTTACATCATAGGGTTGAAGGCGGGCCGAGGCTGAAACTGCGCGGGGTTGTGCGGATAACGCAAGGAACAAAGCGCAGGCACGGGCTGGTCGTGCGGTGTGTGCAGGGCGGTGTTCAAGCGCTTACCCCTTGTGTTGGCGGAGTAAACCCCTATTTCTTTGAGATCATGCAGAACTCATTCATTGCTTCCTCTCCCTATGATCCGGTCGGCTGGCATGGCACGACCATCCTGTGTGTAAGGCGCGGGCCATGTGTGGCCATGGCGGGCGATGGCCAGGTGACGCTGGGCAGCACCGTTATCAAGGGCAATGCCCGCAAGGTGCGGCGGATCGGGCCATCTGGCTCCATTCTCGCAGGCTTTGCCGGAGCCACGGCCGATGCCTTTACCCTGCTCGAACGGCTTGAAGCCAAGCTTGAGCGCTATCCCAACCAGCTTGAACGTGCTTGCGTGGAACTGGCCAAGGACTGGCGCACAGACCGCTACCTGCGCCGGCTGGAAGCGATGATGGCCGTGGCCGATGCCGAACATTCCTACACCCTGACTGGTAATGGCGATGTGCTGGAACCCGAGGACGGGGTGATCGCCATTGGCTCAGGTGGCAATTATGCCCTGTCCGCCGCCCGCGCGCTGCTGGGCGTAGAGGGGATGGGAGCCGAGGAAATCGTGCGCCGCAGCATGAAAATTGCTGGTGATATCTGTGTTTATACCAATCACGCAGTCAGGGTTGAAACGCTTGAAACCCGCACCACTACGGGAGATGCCTGATGCAAGCGCCTGACCTGTCGCCGCGCGGCATTGTTGCCGAGCTTGACCGCTTTATTGTCGGGCAGACCGATGCCAAGCGTGCCGTGGCTATTGCCCTGCGCAACCGCTGGCGGCGGGCGCAACTGCCCGATGGCCTGCGTGAAGAGGTTGTGCCCAAGAACATTCTCATGATCGGGCCGACTGGCTGCGGCAAAACCGAAATTGCCCGCCGTCTGGCCCGGCTGGCGCAGGCACCATTCCTCAAGGTCGAAGCCACCAAGTTTACCGAGGTGGGGTACGTAGGCCGCGATGTGGACAGCATCGTGCGGGATCTGGTGGATGCCGCCATTGTCATGCTCAAGAACGCCCGGCGCAAGGATGTGGAAACACAGGCGGCACAGGCAGCGGAAGAGCGGATTGTGAACGCGCTGGTGGGCGAAGGGTCCTCAGCCGATACCAAAAGCCGTTTTCGCAGCATGCTGCGGAGCGGCCAGTTGGAAGACAAGGAAATCGAAATCGCCGTGGCTGATGCGGGGCCTGCGGGTGCTGGCGAAATGCCGGGGCTGGTGCCCGGTCAGGTCGTCAACTTTGGCGATATGATGAAGTCGTTTATGAATCGCACCCCACGGCCACGGAAAATGACCGTAGCCGCCGCGCGTGAGCAGCTCAGAAACGAAGAGGCCGAAAAGCTGCTCGACAGCGAGGCCCTGACGCGTGAGGCGGTAACCATCGCGCAGGAAAATGGCATTGTTTTCCTCGATGAAATTGACAAGGTCTGTGCCCGTTCTTCCGAAAGCGGCATGAAAGGGGGCGATGTTTCGCGTGAAGGCGTGCAGCGTGACCTGCTGCCGCTGATCGAAGGCACCACCGTTTCCACCAAATATGGCCCGGTTCGCACTGACCATATTCTGTTTATCGCCTCGGGTGCGTTCCATCTGGCCAAACCGGCTGACCTGCTGCCGGAATTGCAGGGGCGTCTGCCAATCCGTGTGGAGTTGCAGCCGCTCTCGCGGGCTGATCTGCGCCAGATTCTGACGGCTCCCGAACATTCGTTGCTCAAGCAGTACGTAGCTCTGTTGCATACCGAAGGTGTGGAACTGGAGTTTACGGATGATGCGGTGGATGCGCTGGCCGAACTGGCAGCGGATATCAATGAACGGGTAGAGAATATCGGCGCGCGCAGGCTTGCTACCGTTCTGGAAAAACTGCTTGAAGATATCTCGTTTACTGCGCCGGAGCGGCAGGGAGAAAAAATGGTTGTCAGTGCTGACATGGTTAATGACAAGGTTACGCCCCTAGCGCAGCGCGGCGACCTGAGCCGGTTTATCCTGTAATGGACGCGCCTTTTGTCGTCCCGCCCGAAGAAAGCGCGGCGGAAGCCATCGAAGCTATTCGCGACGAGCTTGAACTGTTTGATGACTGGATGGAACGCTACCAGTACATCATAGAAATGGGGCGCAAGCTGCCGCTTTTTCCTTCGGTCTGGCAGGATGACGCCCATAGGGTGCCCGGCTGCCAGAGTCAGGTCTGGCTGGAGGAAAAAGCCGAAGGCGATCGGCTGTATTTTGCGGGCCAGTCCGATGCGGCGATTGTCAGCGGGCTGGTGGCCCTGCTGTTGCGTGTCTATTCGGGGCGCACACGGGCAGAAATTGCAGCGACTGACCCTTCCTTCCTGCGCGACCTCGGGCTGGTGCAGGCACTCTCCACCAACCGGGGTAACGGGGTAGAGGCCATGGCGCGGGCTATCCGCTCGGCGGCGGCCATGCCAGCCTGAACAGGCCCGTATCGTTCGATGCCGTTTGGGTTGCAAAAACACCGGGCCAGAAAACGGCCCATAAAAAAGGGGCGGGGGCCATATCGGCCTCCGCCCCTTTTTCTGTCATATGGCCTGACGATCAGCCAGCCTTGTTCAGGCCTGCCAGCACATCCGCCGGGCGAATGGGCAGGTGGCGCAGGCGCACGCCCACGGCATTGAAAATCGCATTGCCAATAGCCGGAGCAATGGTGGTCACACCCGGCTCACCCAAGCCCATGGGCTTTTCGGTGCTGGGCAGGAACTCGATTTCCATATCCGGCACATCCGCGATACGCAGCGGGGTGTAGGTATCAAGGTTACGGTCACGTACGTTGCCGTTCTCGATTTCCGTGCCTTCAAACAGCGCCATGCTCAGGCCCCACAGCGCGCCGCCTTCGGTCTGGGCGGTTGCGCCATCGGGGTCGATTACGGTGCCTGCATCCAGCACCAGCCAGATTTTCTCGCAGGTTACCACGCCGGTTCTGCGGTCAACCCGCACGCGGGCGGCACCGGCGGTCCATGTCGGCATGCCGCGTTCCTGACCGAAGGTGGTGGCAATGCCAATACCGGTATCGGCGGGCAGGTCCGTGCGGCCATAGCCGCATTTTTCCGCCAGACGCTTGAGCACCGCCGCCTGACGGCTAGCACCGCCAACGGAATCCGGGGCAGACCCAGCATTGCGCCCTTCGCTGATCAGCAGGCTCAGCCGCAGGGTCACCGGGTCCTTGCCGAGTGAGTGGGCCACTTCGTCCAGAAAGGTTTCATGCGCCCATGGTGTCCAGCCGGAGCTGACCGAACGCAGCCAGCCGGGGCGGAAAGTCGCATCGGCCAGATCGTTGTCGAGCGCGCGCACGCGCATCGGGCCTACGGTGTACCAATGGTCGGCCCCGGCAATAGCGAACTGGTCGTAAGGCTTGCCGTCAGCCCCTTTTTCCATGAACGCGGCGGCCATGACGCGGGTCGGCCAGCCAGCAGCAGCATGGTGCTGCCAGCCCTGAAACGCGCCGTCTTTTGTCAGGGCGGCCCGCACGGTCTGGATGGAGGGCGAGCGGATGGAATCGTACTGCACATCATCCGAACGGGTGAAGATCAGCTTGACCGGGCGGCCGTTCAGCGCCTTGGAAATCAGGGCTGCCGGTACGGCGTAATCGCCGTTCAGGCGTCGGCCGAAACCACCACCCAGCATGTAGCTGCGCATCACCACATCGGTCTCGGGCACGCCCAGAGCCTTGGCGATAACGGGCAGGAACAAAGACTGCCACTGGTTGCCGCAATGCACTTCCCACTTGCCTTCATGCAGGCGGGCGAGCGCGTTCAGCGGTTCAAGCTGGTAGTGCAGGACGGAGGAGCAGGTATAGGTGTGCTCTACAATCCTGTCGGCATGGGCGAAGGCTTCATCCACCCCGGGATCGTTGAAGACGCAAGAGCCGCCTTCCTTGTTGGCGATCTGCGCGCGACCATGCTCGATAATGTCATGCTCGCTCACATGCGCGGTAGGCCCGGCTTCCCATGTCACCTTGAGCGCATCGGTAGCGCGGATGGCTGCGGGGTAGGAGGAGGCCAGAACAGCCACCCAGCCCGGCACCGTGCCGGACGGATCTTCCAGCACGATATGGCGGATATAGCCTTTGACCTTGCGCGCTTCGGTTTCATCCACCGAAACGACCTTGGCACCGTAGCGAGTAGGCGGCAGCTTGGGGCGGGCATACACCATGCCTTCCAGCTTGGCGTCTATCCCGTATACGGCAGTGCCGTCGGTCTTGGCAGGGATGTCGAGTGCCCGTACCTGCTTGCCGATCAGCCTGCGCTCGGAGGCGGGCTTGAGCGGCAGCTTGGCCATTTCTTCGGGGGTGAAGCTGCGGGTCGGATGTGCGCGGCTGACGATATCGCCATAGGCAATGGAGCGCTTGCCCGCGATCACCTGACCATTACGGGCAACGCAGGCGGCAGGGTCCACGCCCAGCAGCTTGGCCCCTTCGGCCACCATGACGGTGCGCGCCGCCGCCCCGGCCTGACGGAACTGGTCCCATGTCATCCAGACCGACCACGACCCGCCGGTAACCATAAGGCCCCATTTGGGATCGGTATCGACATAGGTGATACGCACCTTGTCCCAGTCGGCTTCCATTTCATCAGCAATGATCCGGGCCAGTGCCGTGCCGATATGCTGGCCCATTTCCGCGCGGATGATGTTGATGTTCACCCAGCCATCCGGGGCGATGGAACACCACAGCGTGGGTTCGAAGGCTCCGGCTTCAGGCAGGTTAGCCGCTGCCTGCGGGAAAACAGGAGCCGCCTTGGCCGAGCGTGCGAAACCGAAGAGAAAGGCAGAGCCCGCTGCGGTCAGCAGAAAGCCGCGCCGGGTGGGGCCAAGCCCCGCCGCGCGATCCTGACGGGCGGCAATGCGTTCGAGCTTACCCATGAGAAGTCTCCTTGCCGGATGTCTGGGCACGAAGGGCTGCCGCTGCCTTTTTGATGGCCTTGCGGATTCGCACATAGGTCATGCACCGGCACAGGCTACCGCCCATGACACCGTCGATTTCCTCGTCGGTCGGGTCCGGGTAGTCCTTGAGCAGGCTGACAGCCTGCATGATCTGGCCGGACTGGCAGTATCCGCACTGCGGAACCTGAATGTCCTTCCAGGCTTCCTGTACGGGGTGATGGCCCTGTGGGTCCAGCCCCTCGATGGTGGTGATATCCGCCCCCTCAATGGAACTCATGGGGGTGATGCACGAACGGGTAGCCCGCCCGCCTACCAGCACGGTGCAAGCACCGCACTGGCCAACGCCACAGCCAAATTTTGTGCCGGTCAGGTCCAGATCGTCACGCAGGGCCCACAGCAGGGGGGTATCTTCAGGCACATCGATGCTGACATCACGGCCGTTGAGTTTGAACGTTATCATGTCTTGCTCCGCTGCCGCGCCTTAGTGGGATGAATTGACAGGACTGGACTGCACGGTGCTGCGTATGGCGGCGGCCTTTTTCTCAAGGTCGGTCCATGGTGGCAGGGTCGTACGTGTCCGGCGCAGATAGGCAGCGATCCGGGCCATGTCCGCATCGGACAGGGCGTTGTAGAAACTCGGCATGGCTACGCCAGACTGGCCTTCTTCCGCAGTCAGCCCGTGCAGCATGACTTGGAACAGGTTGGTCGGCTCATCCAGCCACAGGGCGTTGTTCAGCGCCAGATCGGGGCGGCCGAGAACGGGGGCAGGGGCAGCATTGTAATGGCATGCCGCGCATGCGCCCTGATACAGCTTGGCGTCCGGGTCCGGGTTGGGGCCAATCAGGCCTGCCCGTGACTGTTCCATGGCAAGCGCCAGAGCGGCGGCATCATGCTTGGAGCGTTCGGCCGCGTGATCGACATCGGCATAATAATGCGCGATGGCGTGCACATCTTCTTCCGGCACGGTGGACAGGAAGCGGTGCGGCACGGGCGACATGGGGCCGCCAGCCGGGCCATGCAGTGGCGCCACCCCAAAACGCAGGTACTGGAAGAGTTCATCTTCCGTCCATGTGGTGGGGGTGGGGTTGTGCTCGTTCAGCGGCGGGGCGATCCAGTTATCCACCACGGCCCCATCGTATTGCGAGCCCTTCTTTTCAGCGCCCATGAAGTTGCGCGGCGTATGGCACGCACCGCAATGCGCGTTGCCTTCAGCCAGATACGCGCCGCGGTTCCACAGCGCATCATGGCTGGGGTCGGGCTTGTATGCGCCGGGGCTGAAGAACATCAGCTTCCACCCTGCCTGCATGATGCGCAGGCTAAGCGGGAAGGGCAGCTCATTGGGCCGGGGTGCCAGATGCACGGCAGGGCGTGTCATCAGGAAGGCATAAAGGTCGGACAGATCCTGATCGGTCATTTTGGTAAAATGATCGTACGGGAAAGCCGGGATCAGGTGTTCACCTTCCCGCGATACACCCAACCGCATGGCGCGCTTGAACGCGGCTTCGGACCATGTGCCGATACCGGTCTCGACATCAGGTGTGATGTTCGAGGAGTGGATGGCCCCAAAGGGGGTTTCCATCCTGTAATCGCCTGCGAGCTCGGGGCCCGGCGTGCCATCGGTACGGGTGTGGCATTCGGCGCAATAGCCTTCTGCCGCGACAATGCGCCCGCGTTCGATCTGTTCAGGCGTGAACGTGCCTGCAGCCGGCGGCGTGACAGGCGCCAGCGCCGGATACCAAGCATAATAAAGGAAACCGAGCCCGGCCACAGTTCCGACTGCGGCTGCCCCTGCTAGAAAACGTTTGATCACTCCAACCCCCACTCCCATGCCGGATACCTTTGCTTACGAAAGACCAGTGGGGCGCTTTCGTCGCGGCTTACGCATCTGAGGCTGATACTGTTTTGACTTGGATCAAGTCTTATCCGCCTTTTGGGTATCAATACAACGTATGGATGACGGATAAAGACGCGCAAAAGTGAATAAGATTTATTTGTCCGAGGCCTGATGGTGTGTGAGTTTACTGACTATGGAGTGTTGTCACGGGCGTCTATATTTGTCCGTATATAGACAGGTGCCAATTTCCCAGCCTGCTTTACATGAAGCGTGCCTGTCTTTGCTTGCTTTCATGCTGCTTGTGGAACGCTTCGCGCGGCGGCAAGGCTTTAATATGTCACCTAACTTGTCATGCGGGGCTTGCATGGTGCAGCGCTTTCTTTTAAGGGAGCGCACTCATGCACGCGTCCGGGCCTGTGGGGCATGCCCGGCCGTGCACGGTTGAACGCTGCGTCCTTGTGGCGCTGTTCAGCCTGATCCTTTGTGTTTAGCAGGAGTAGTCAAATGCCCAAGATGAAGACCAAGTCATCGGTCAAGAAGCGGTTCAAGATCACCGCGACCGGTAAGGTGCTCTCCGGCCCGGCAGGCAAGCGCCACGGCCTGATCAAACGCACGCAGAAAATGAAGCGCACTGCACGCGGTACGCAGGTTCTGGCTCACCAGGACGGCCTCACTGTGAAGCAGTGGGCCCCCTACGGGCTGTCGTAAGGAGCATCTGAGAAATGGCACGTGTAAAACGCGGTGTAACCACCCACGCCCGTCATAAAAAAGTTCTGGATCTGGCTAAAGGCTATCGCGGCCGGTCATCCACCAACTATCGTATTGCGCTCGAGCGTGTTGAAAAGGCGCTGCGTTACGCCTATCGCGACCGTCGCAACAAAAAGCGCGAATTCCGCGCTCTGTGGATTCAGCGTATCAACGCTGCCGTGCGTGAGCATGGCCTGACCTACAGCCGTTTCATCAACGGTCTGGACAAGGCAGGGATCGAAATCGACCGTAAGGTTCTGGCCGCCATCGCTTTCGATGACGCCGCGACCTTCGCCGAAATCGTGAAGAAGGCCCAGGCCGCTCTGGAAGCCTGATTTCAGGCGCCTGATAGGCTTTTACGGCTTTAACGAGAAAGGCCGCCCGGTTTGCGGGGGGGCCTTTTTTGCGTTCTGCGCGTAAAATCTGTGCGCCATCGGGGGGGGGCGCAGGGGGCGGGTT
>NZ_JBDNWF010000046.1:0-17464 GCF_047721125.1 Acetobacter papayae
CCCCAGCCCCATCCGCCCATGGGCATGGTGTAGTCGGTCTGTTGGGTAATGTAGGCAAGGAACAGGTGGTTATCCGTCGTGAACTGCCGGGTGGGCACGCCAAAACTCCGCACCACGTCCGTTGCCGGATGGCCGATCATGGAATCCAGCAGCAGGCGCTCCTTTTTGGAGGGCACTTCGCACGCGCTCAGGGCAAGCAGTGCGACCAGCAGTGTTTTTCCCACCCGCTTTGGTGTTCTGGCATGGGTCATGAACGAAGGGTCCTGAAAAGGTGAAGGCCGGGGCAGGGCCGTGTGAACAAAAACGCCGCGATGGTACAAATGTTGCAGACTAGTTACCCATCCACAAGACATCCTGTATACGTCTGGCACCGCAGGCCAGCATCACCAGCCGATCAAAGCCCAGTGCAATGCCCGAGCAGGGGGGCATGTGGGGCAGGGCAGCCAGCAGGTTTTCATCCACCGGCCAGTCCTTGCGTTCGGGGTAGAGGGCATTGCGGCGGGCGCGATCCTGCTCGAAGCGCGTGCGCTGCTCGGTAGCGTCTGTCAGTTCCTCGAACGCGTTTGCCAGTTCCATACCAGCCGCATACAGCTCGAAGCGCAGGGCCACGCGGGGGTCTTGCGGGTCGGTGCGGGCAAGGGCTGCCTGACTGGCAGGCCAGTGGGTCAGAAAAGTCGGACGTTCACGCCCGATAGCGGGTTCCACCCGTTCGAGCAGTAGGCGAAAAAACAGGTCTTCCCAGCTTTCATCTGCTCGCAGAGGGCATGCGGCGGCTTTGGCCAGTGCCTGTGCATCACCCTCGGTTGGTAGCAGGTCCACACCCGCATGGCGTGCAAAGGCCTCCTGCATGCTCAGGCGCTCAAAGGGTAAGCTCAGGTCCAGCGTGGTGTTGGCGTAAGTGAGCGTGGGGGGGAGCGCTGCTTTCAGCAGGAGCTCAGTTTCATCCATCAGTCCGCTCAGGGCCATATGGGGGCGATACCATTCGAGCATGGTGAATTCAGGCGCATGCAGGGCGCTGCCTTCGCCATTGCGCCAGACGCGGGCAAACTGGAACACCGAAAGCCCGGTGGCTGCGACAATCCGTTTCATCGCAAATTCGGGGCTGGTGTGCAGGAACAGGGGCTGTTTTTCCCCCTGAGGTGTTTCCTGCTCGGTGCTGAAAGGCAGCAGGTGTACCTCCTCACCGGGCACGGGTACGGCGCAGGGGGTTTCCACCTCCATGCAGCCACGCGCCTCCAGAAAAGCGCGTATGGTGCGGGTTATCAGCCCACGCCGGACAAGGTAGGGCAGGCGGTCGCGCAGGTGGAGCGGATCTGGCGCGTGCATATCAGTGGTTGCTAAGACAGACATGGGAAGAGTAGAGCCGCAGCATGTCTTCTTCGGTCAAGCCCTCATCCGTGCCCGGTCCGGTAACTGCGCGCACGCTCCGCACGCCTGATGACCTGATTGGCGCTGGTCTGGTGCCTGCCTCGGCGCGGGCGGACCTGCTGGCGGTGGCCGGGCAATACGCCACGGCCATTCCTCCCGCCTTTGCCGCCCTGATCGAACAGCCAGATGATCCGATTGGCCTGCAGGTCATTCCCACGCCTGATGAACTGTTCGTGGCACCGGCGGAGCGGTCTGACCCGATTGGGGATGATGCCTTGTCTCCCGTGCCGGGTATTGTGCACCGCTATGCCGACAGGGCGTTGCTCAAGCCGCTTCTGGTTTGCCCGCTTTACTGTCGCTTCTGTTTCCGGCGTGAGCATGTTGGCCCCGATGGCGGTGTGCTGGACGAGGCCGCACTGGCCGGCGCCCTGGACTGGCTGCGCACGCATCCGCAGATTCGTGAAGTGATCCTGACCGGGGGCGACCCGCTCATGCTTTCCGCCCGGCGGCTGGGTGAGATTGTGGCGGCGCTATCGGCCATGGAGCATGTCACGACCATTCGTGTGCATACCCGCGTGCCGGTGGCTGCCCCCGAGCGTGTAACCGATGCCATGCTTGATGCGCTGGAAACGGACAAGGCCATGTGGATGGCCGTGCATGTCAATCATGCGCGCGAGCTTTCCGAGGCGGCGCGTCCCTGCCTGCGGCGGATTGTGCGGCGGGGTATTCCGTTGCTGGGGCAATCCGTGCTGCTGCGCGGCGTCAATGACAGTGAACAGGCGCTGGAGGCGCTGTTCAGGGGCATGGTGGAAAACCGCATGCGCCCGTATTACCTGCACCAGCTTGACCCTGCCCCCGGCACGGCCCGCTTTCATGTGCCAGCCGAGGAGGGGCGCCGTTTACTGGCCGGGTTGCGTGGCCGGGTAACGGGGCTGGCCTGGCCGCTTTATGTGCTGGATATTCCCGGTGGCTACGGCAAGGTGCCGCTTGGTCCGGATTATGTGCAGGGGGCCGCACAGGTGCGCGACCCTTCAGGCCGCACACACAGGCTGGAGCGCTTATAGGCGCGCTTACGGCACGCCTACAGCCGCACCACCGGGGTGGCGGCGGTCATACCCGCCGTAATAGCCCGCTTTCGCGTCGGTCGCCCCAAGGGAGGGAGCGCCTACCAGTATCCCTTCGGGAATGCCCCATGGTGCATGCGGGGCAAAGCGGTAGCCTTCCTGCTCAAGCGTATGAGCAACATCCGGGCTGACCGCGCCGGATTCCACTTCCACCGTTTCAGGTATCCACTGCTCATGCAGGCGGGGCAGATCTATGGCCTTTTGAATATCCAGCCCGTAATCCACCACGCCCAGCACCACAGACAGAACAATGGTGGGAATACGCGAGCCACCGGGGCTGCCAATCACCATAACCGGTGCGCCATTGCGCGAGAGAATGGTGGGCGACATGGAGGAAAGCGGCGTTTTGCCCGGTGCAATGGCATTGGCGCGGCTGCCGGGAATGCCGAACATGTTGGGTGTACCGGGCTTGATGGAAAAATCATCCATCTCGTCATTCATGACAATGCCGGTCTCGCCTCCGACTACCTTCGCGCCGAACCAGCCATTGAGCGTATAGGTGGTGGAAACGGCAAAGCCATTGCGGTCAATGATGGAGTAATGCGTTGTCTGGGGTTTTTCCGGCATGGCCACTCCCGCCTGAAGGTCGGCGGAGGGCACGGCCCGGTCAGTGGGAATGGCCGCTCTTACAGCATTGATATAGGCCGGGTTGAGCAGGTGGCTGATCGGGTTATGGACAAAAGCGGGGTCGCCCAGATTGCGCCGGTCTGAATAGGCGTGGCGCATGGCTTCGATTTCGCGCTGCAGGGCAGGGGCAGTGTGCAGGCCCAGCGCGTGCATGTCATAGCCAGACAGGATTTCGAGCATTTCGCACAGAGCAACACCGCCAGCACTGGGCGGGGGAGCCGTTTCCACCAGAAACCCCCTGTAGGTGCAGCTTAGTGGCGGCAGTTCGCGCGGGGTGTAGCGGGCAAAATCCTCGTTTTGCAGAATACCACCATTCAGGCGCGAGACGCGCACCAGTTCCTGCGCGATAGGGCCACGGTAAAACGCATCTGTCCCCCCATGGGCGATCTGTTCGAGCGTGTGGGCCAGATGGGTCTGCACCAGTCGGTCGCCAGCCTGTAGGGGCGTGCCGTCAGGGCGTAGGAAAATGGTGCGGGCATAGGGGTCTTTTTCAAAACCACTAGTGGCGGTGTGGAGCAGTTCCACATCGCCTGTTTCCAGCACAAAGCCGTTGCGGGCCAGTTCGATGGCGGGTTCCATATCCGCCTGACGCGACAGATGGCCCCAGCGCTGGCGCACCGTTTCAAGCCCCGCGACCGTGCCGGGTACGGCCACGGCCTTCCAGCCCAGCACGGACAGATCGGGTATGACCTGCCCCTTGCTGTCCAGATACATGTTGGCGCGCGCGGCCAGCGGCGCTTTTTCACGGAAATCGAGGAAGACGGTTTTCTGGCCCGGTGGGCGCAACAGCATGAAGCCACCACCACCCAGATTGCCCGCCGCCGGATACACCACGGCCAGCGCATAACCCATGGCCACGGCGGCATCGGCCGCGTTGCCACCTTGTGCGAGAATGCGCTCACCCGCTTCGGAGGCCAGCTTCTGGGCGGACACCACCATGCCATGTGCACCCCATACAGGGGCGAGGGTGGGCAGGCGGTCGGGTTCGCCACCGGCATAGGCCAGCGGGTCCGTGCTGGCCAGCGGAGTGGCAGAGGGCGTTACGGAGGTTGTAACGGACTGGGCCACCGCCGGGGTGGCGGTAAAGGGCACCCCTGTGGGCAGGGTAGCCACCAGCATGAAGACAGCGGCACAGGTGCGAAGCAGAGGCCCGCGGGCACCCCCCTTGCGGGCAGAGGCCAGAGAGGCAGGCCCCATGGGGGCGGACGCGGGCAGTGTCATGCTTATCCTTTCGGGGTGTAGGGCGGGTGCGTGTAACCTGCGGGAGAGAGGGTGAAAATCTCGTAACCGGTTTCAGTAACGGCCAGCATATGCTCGAACTGGGCAGACAGGGAACGGTCGCGCGTGACGGCTGTCCATTCGTCTTCCAGAATTTTAACATCGGGTTTGCCGATATTGAGCATGGGCTCGATGGTGAACACCATACCCGCCTTGAGCTTGAGCCCCGTGCCGGGCTTGCCATAGTGCAGCACATTGGGCTCGGCATGGAAGGTGCGGCCAATGCCATGGCCGCAGAAATCGGTCACGATGGAGTAGCGGTGCTTTTCCGCGTGGCTCTGGATCGCGTGGCCGATATCGCCCAGCGTTGCGCCCGGCTTTACAACTTCAATCCCGCGCATAAGGCATTCATAGGTGGTGTCCACCAGCTTGGTGGCTTTGATGGAAACCTTGCCCACGGAATACATGCGGCTGGTATCGCCAAACCAGCCATTGAGCTTGGGGGTGACGTCAATATTGACGATATCGCCTTCTATCAGCGGGCGTTCGCCCGGAATGCCATGGCAGACAACATGATTGACCGAAATACAGCAGGATTTGGGGTAGCCACGATAGTTCAGCGGCCCCGGCACGGCACCATGGGCCAGTGTGTATTCATGAATGATCCGGTCCAGCTCTCCGGTGGTGACGCCGGGCCTGACATAATCGGTGATCATATCCAGTGTTTCGGCAGCGAGGCGGCCTGCCTCGCGCAGCCCGATGAAGTCTTCTTCTGTGTGGATAATGATTCCGGCTCTGCCTGCCATGTCTGCCTCTTTGCTGTGTCCGCCACGATGCGGGTCGATACAAGGCGGCAAAGATGAAGATACTGGCCCGCTATGGCAACCCGCTTTTGCCTGCCGTCAGGCTGCCATGCCTTTGGGGCGGCTGTTCAATCTATAGTGTGGAAGAGCTCGGCTGAGGCGCAAAGGAATTTTCCCAGCTTGATCAGCCCGTTTTTTCAGCAAGCAGCGTTAGGCGGGCCAATGCCCGCCTGCCATGGCTTCAGGTGCGGCTGCGTGAGCGCGTAGCGTGGTGGATCGGGTGCGTGTGTGTGGAAATGGTATGCACCTTGGCACCAATAAGCCGCACGCGGTGATCATGCGCCACCGTGGGGCGGCCCCGGCGCACATGCGCGCTTGCCGCTTCGGCCACTTCAAGAGCTCGGTGATGCGTTGCACCCGCCATGGCAATTACGCGATGCTCCCGCGTGACGGAGCGGTGCGTGCTGGCGCGGGCCAGCACCAGCGGACGCTCGACAGGGGCTACGCCCTCGGTGTCAAAACCCCGGTCAAGTTGGCTGGCCATGAGTTGGGTACGCTGCGAGTTGCTGGCAGAGCCCAGCACAACCCCGACAAGCCGGACATTGTCGCGCATGGCGGAGGTTACGAGGTTATGGCCTGCTTCCTGCGTGTAGCCGGTCTTCATGCCTTCTGCCCCGGCATAGACCTTGAGCATGGGGTTATGGTTGGGAATGACACGCTGGTGGAAGCGGAAGCTCGGCGTGGAGAAATAGTGATAATATTCAGGGAAATCGGCAATGAGCCTGCGCCCGAGGGTGGCAAGGTCGCGCGCGGTGGTAAGCTGCTCACTATTGGGTAGGCCGGAAGCGTTGCGGAAGGTGGTATCCTTCATGCCCAGTGCCTGAGCCTGACGGGTCATCATCAGCGCGAATTGCGGCTCACTGCCACTGCCTATCAACTCGCCCAGAGCGCAGGCGGCGTCATTAGCGGATTTGGTGACAAGGGCAAGAATGGCTTCTTCCACGGTCAGGCGCGAACCCGGCACCAGCCCCAGCTTGGAAGGCTCCATGGTGGACGCGTGGATCGACACCGGCACTTGCTGATCGGGGGTGATCACACCCGCGCGCAGGGCGCTGAAAGTCATGTAGAGCGTCATCAGCTTGGTAAGGCTGGCAGGGTAGCGACGCAGGTCAGGGTTGGTCTGGGAAAGGACATCGCCCGTGCGGGCATCCACCACGATAGAGCTGATCTGGTGGGCGTACTGTGCGTGTGCCGTGCCGCCACCCGTTACGCCGCCCAGAACAAGGGCCGCCAGCCCGGCCAGCCATGTGCCGCGCCGCGTGTTCTGCCGTGTTGTGGTGCCTGTCATGGCATGGGCCGCAGGGAGTGCGGTCTGCCGCTGTCTTGCCCGTTTGGACATCCGTTTCTGTGCCAACGCTACCCCCGCCCCATTTCCATTGCCTAGTATTCCGCCTGGCGCGTGGAATCGCAAGAGCGCGCTTGTAAAAACGAAAATAATCCAGAGCCCTGCAATGCGGCGGCAGGGGGCGGGTGGGGTAGTTTGATCATGACAGCGCCATGCCCCGTGTGGCACAAGCACACCCATACCTGACAGTTGACTGTAGGGAAGGGGCCGCCGAATCCGGCGGCAGCGGGGGAGTAACCTTGTTTTTTCCTGCCTGATGCGGAAAAACAGGCCCCATTCTTGCAACCGGGTTCCGGAGTGTCTTCGCCATGCTTTCGTCGCGTTATCCTGTTCTGCATACGGGCAACGGACCCTCCCGGCGCGATGGCGGACTGGAGTCGGACGGTAATGATGCGGATGTGGGCGTGGTGGTACGGGCCAAGCCCAAAACCCGTAAGCCCGCGATGTACAAGGTTCTGATGCTCAACGACGACTACACCCCGATGGAATTCGTGGTGTACGTGCTTGAGCGGTTTTTTCAGAAAAACCGTGAGGAAGCGACCGACATCATGCTCAACGTGCACCGGCGCGGTGTAGGGGTGTGTGGTGTGTTTACCTACGAGGTGGCGGAAACCAAGGTTTCGCAGGTTATGGATCTGGCGCGGCAGAACCAGCACCCCTTGCAGTGCACGATCGAAAAAGACTGAACCTGCCTTGAAAACCCCGTGTGCGGCGCGGCTGTTTTGGGGGGCGGGTGTTGAAAATCCACGAGAAAAAAACAGTTGTGACAATTTTTATGCGCTTATGACTCGCATTTCTGGCTGAAGCAGCCAAATATGTAGAAAGGGCTTCTACCTTTGTGGCGCTTTACTGCATTGGCCACAGGGGGAAGATCCTCGAAAGGAGCGTCTCGTCATGTTGTCACGCAATCTTGAGCAGACGTTGCATCGGGCGCTTATTCTGGCCGGTGACCGGCATCATGAATATGCAACGCTCGAGCATCTGCTTCTGGCCCTGGTGGACGATTCGGACGCCGTTACGGTGTTCCGGGCCTGCGGCGTTGATCTCGAGCGCTTGAGAACCGATCTGACGGGTTTTCTCGACAAGGATCTGGCGGGTCTGGCGGCGGACCGTCCTACGGAGCCCAAGCCCACAGCTGCTTTCCAGCGCGTTATCCAGCGTGCGGCCATTCATGTTCAGTCCACCGGGCGGGACGAAGTGACTGGCGCCAACGTTCTGGTAGCGTTGTTTGCCGAGCGCGAAAGCCATGCGGTGTATTTCCTGCAACTGCAGGACATGACCCGGCTGGATGCGGTCAATTTCCTCTCTCACGGTATTGCCAAAGCCCCTGACCGCTCCACCCGCAGGCCGATCAGCGGCACGGGGCCGGGTGCGGACAAGGCAGAGGAACCTGAACGCAGCGAAAGCAAGAGCCAGAAAAGTCAGGACGCGCTCTCAACCTACTGCGTCAACCTCAATGACAAGGCGCTGGCAGGCAAGGTGGACCCGCTGATCGGGCGGGATACCGAAATCGAACGCACGATCCAGATCCTGTGCCGCCGGACCAAGAACAACCCGCTTTATGTGGGCGATCCGGGTGTGGGCAAGACCGCTATTGCCGAAGGGCTGGCCCGGCGCATTGTGGAAGGCAACGTGCCTGAGGTGCTGTTGCAGTCCACCATCTATTCGCTGGATATGGGTGCCCTGCTGGCTGGCACCCGCTACCGGGGTGATTTCGAGGAACGCCTGAAAGCGGTGGTGACGGAGCTTGATCAGGACCCGCATGCGATCCTGTTCATTGACGAAATCCACACCGTTATCGGGGCTGGTGCGACATCGGGCGGGGCCATGGATGCCTCCAACCTGCTCAAGCCCGCACTCGCGGCAGGCACGCTGCGCTGCATCGGTTCGACAACCTACAAGGAGTTCCGTCAGCATTTCGAGAAGGACCGCGCGCTTGTGCGGCGCTTCCAGAAGATCGACGTGCCCGAGCCAACTATCGACGATGCGGTGAAAATCCTGCGCGGTCTCAAGGGAAGTTACGAAAAACACCATAAGGTGCGCTATACGGACGAGGCAATCCGGGGGGCTGTCGAGCTTTCGGCCAAATACATTCACGACCGTAAACTGCCTGACAAGGCTATCGACGTGATTGATGAGGTCGGGGCTTCGCGCATGCTTCAACCCGAAGGCCGCCGCCGCAAGACGGTGAACCTGAAGGATGTGGAAGACATCATCGCCCGTATTGCGCGCATTCCGCCCAAGAGCATTTCGGCGGATGACAAGGAAGTGCTACGTAGCCTTGAGCGCGATCTCAAAGGCATGGTGTTCGGGCAGGATCGGGCTATCGATGCGCTGTCCGCTGCTATCAAGCTGGCGCGGGCCGGGCTGCGTGAACCCGAAAAGCCGATTGGCAACTACCTCTTCTCCGGGCCGACAGGCGTGGGTAAGACAGAGGTGGCCCGTCAGCTCGCCACAGCGTTGGGGATCGAACTGATCCGCTTCGATATGTCGGAATACATGGAGCGGCATTCGGTCTCGCGGCTGCTGGGCGCACCGCCCGGCTATGTCGGGTTTGATCAGGGGGGGCTGCTGACCGACGCCATCGACCAGCATCCACATGCTGTGCTGCTGCTTGATGAAATCGAAAAGGCGCATCCCGACCTGTACAACGTGCTGCTGCAGGTGATGGATAACGGCAAACTGACTGATCATAACGGCAAGACGGTCGATTTCCGTAATGTCATCCTGATCATGACCACCAATGCCGGGGCATCCGATCTGAATAAGGAGGCCGTTGGTTTTGGCCGCACTGTGCGTGAAGGCGAGGATGAAGAGGCGATCAAGCGCCTGTTCACCCCTGAGTTCCGTAACCGTCTTGATGCGATCATTCCCTTCGCGCATCTGACACCGGAAATTGTGGGGCAGGTGGTCGAGAAGTTCGTGCTGCAACTTGAAGCTCAGCTTGCAGACCGTAACGTGACCATTGAACTGTCTTCCGCCGCCAAGGAATGGCTGGTTGAGCGGGGATACGACCGCCTGTATGGCGCACGCCCCATGGGCCGGGTCATTCAGGAGTCGATCAAGAAACCGCTGGCGGAAGAACTGCTGTTCGGCCGTCTGACCAAGGGTGGTGCGGTCAAGATCGGCCTGCGCAATGGCGAACTGGTGTTCGATATTGTGGAAAGCAGTGTCGCTTCACCATCCGGCGGCGAGGACGAACGCGGCAGCGAGCGTGAGGAAGAAGCAACCGGCTAAGGGCTGGTTGCCACTGGAGTAAAGGCGGCTGACTGGCTTGTAAGGCTGGTCAGCCGTTTTTTTATGTGCGGAATTCAGTCGTAACGGGTGCCGTTAACCGTGACAGAGCCCGGTACTCCCCATGAACGTCCGGTGCCACGGTGCGTCCAATCGATGCCCTGACGCCTGTACGAATCGTAATAATAGCGCCCGACAACGTCCACATGGTCGCCTTTGGCCACCCATGGCCAGGCCGGGGTGTGCATTTCATCCAGATTGGTGACAATGCGGATGGAAATGGTGGGGGTGACCGCCACATAGAAATAGCCGTGCAGGCCGCTTCGTGTTTTTTTTGCGTGTGGTGCCAGAGTGAGCACCGTGCCGCAGATATGCACCGGCACATCGCCCTTGGGGCCACCCCCTTGCTCAAAATTCCTTTGCGCCACCAGAAAGCCTGCGTTGTCACAGGTGGCGGATACCTGTGTGGGCGGGGCCGTGCGGTCCTGCTGGCGATTGTACCAGCCTTCGCGGGCCTGCGCATGAGGCATGCCCATAACGGGCAGGCAGACGGTAAGGGCAAGGCCCGCCAGCAGAGGGCGGAACGGAATGGAGAGCATGGGGGCGGCCTTCATGGAGTCGTCGGGTATGGAGTGATCAGGATTTTTTTTTGTTCTTGGGAGGGGTTTCTTCATTCAGCAGGCTGTCACGGTAGTTGTCGAGCTGGCGGGTGATTTCTGGCGAGGGGTCAGGCATGGTCTGGTTCAGGTTATGCAGGGCGCGGATAATAGTGCCGATGACCACCAGGCGGGCGTACCATTTCTGGTTGGCGGGAACGATGGTCCATGGCGCGTGCTCGCGGGCCGTTCCGGCAATGGCATCCTGATACGCGGATTTGTATTCGTTCCAGAATTCGCGTTCACGCAGGTCGGCGGTCGAGAATTTCCAGCGTTTGTCCGGAATATCAAGCCGGGCGAGCAGGCGTTTGCGCTGCTCCTCACGCGAGATATGCAGGAAGAATTTCAGCACCACCGTACCCTGACGGCTCAGATAATGCTCCAGATGGCGGATGTCGCTATAGCGGCCCTGCCAGAAAGCCGGCGTGTTGGTTTCACCGGGCAGGTGTTCGTTTTCCAGCAATTCGGGGTGGACGCGTGTGACCAGCACATCCTCGTAATGGCTGCGGTTGAACACGACAATTCGCCCTGCCTGAGGGGCAGCCAGATGGATGCGCCACAGAAAGCCATGTAGCAGCTCGGACGGGCCGGGCTGTTTGAAAGAGGTCACGCTTACGCCCTGCGGGTTCACCCCGGACATGACGTGCTTGATGGTGCCGTCCTTGCCCGCCGTGTCCATGCCCTGCAGGACAATCAGCAGCGAGCGCGTTTGGTTGGCGTAAAGCAGTTCCTGCAGTTCCTGCAGGCGGGTTTTTACGGCTGCCAGCAGGGCCTTGCCGTGTTCCTTGTCCAGTCCCAGCCCGCCGTCATCATCCGGGCTGAAATGCTCCAGATCGAAAGTTTTGCCGTCCGTCACCTGGTAGCTGTCCAGTGTTTCAAGAAAGCGGTTCAGGTTGTTCAGGGGATTACTCATGCAAGGGTGCCTCTGGTTCGGAAGGGCCGTACCGTGTCTGGCGCGACAGTCAATCTGTTGTGGGCCGCGATGATGGTCTTGTCAAAAGCGTGGAACACCTCATATTTTCCTGATGGTTTCCCTGCCTTCCATCCTGAGTCTGGGCCTTGCACTGGAAGAGGGCGTGTCCCTCAGCGGTGCCCTGCTTGTCGCGACACCCATGCTGGGTGATACCCCGTTTGCACAATCGGTCATCTATGTGTGTGCCCACAGCACGGAAGGGGGCGCTATGGGGCTTGTGGTCAATCGCCGCCTGCCGCGCCCTGATCTGGATGAACTGCTTGAACAGCTTGAGATCGGCCCCGTGCCGCCCAGACGGCGCATAGGCCTGTGCGCGGGCGGCCCGCTAGATGAAGGGCATGGCCTCGTGCTGCATTCCTCCGACTGGAGTGGAGAGGAAAGCATGACGGTTACCGGCAATGTCACGCTCACGGCCAGCATGGACGTGCTGCGCGAGATTGCGGCGGGGCAGGGGCCGAAGGATGCGCTGCTGGCCATGGGCCATGCGGGTTGGGCCGCTGGGCAGCTTGAGCAGGAAATCCTGCATCATGATGCGTGGCTGGTTGTGCCTGCCACGCGCGATCTGGTGTTCGGGACTGACCAGACAGCCAAATGGCGGCGCGCTCTGGCCTCTATCCGCATTGATCCCGCGCGCTTGAGCGCGCAGACAGGGCATGCCTGAACAGGGTATTGTTTTTGTAAGTTTTTTAAGGCGTTGTGCTGCGTCGGCGGTGTGTTTCCCGTAGGCGGGAAGGAGAGTTGAGCGTGTCTGTCACCCTATCACGGCGCGGGTTCCTGTGGCGTACGGCCGTGTCAGGGGCAGGGGCGGCTTCGGGCGTTATGCTGTCTTCGGCGGCGCTGGCCGGTGCGGGAGGCGTTTCGCAACCCGTATCGGAAGGGGGCGGGCATGAGCAGGCGCATTCCCTGCTCAATGTCTCCTACGACCCCACACGTGGGTTGTATGCGGATATCAGCCGGGCTTTTGTTGCCGGTTGGGAAAAAACGGCTCCTTCTGGCGATGCACTGGTGGTGCGCACCTCCAATGGCGGGTCTGGCGCACAGGCTCGCTCGGTGCTCGAAGGTGTGCCCGCTGATATCGTAAGCCTTGGCCTGTCGCGCGATATAGACCTGCTGACGCAATATGGTCTGATCAGCGCCGATTGGCGCACCCGCCTGCCACACGGGGCGGTGCCCTATACCAGCACCATTGTTTTTCTGGTGCGCAGGGGCAATCCGCTGGGTATCCATGACTGGCCGGACCTCGTGCGACCGGGGGTGCGGGTTGTGACCCCCAACCCCCGCACATCCGGTGGGGCGCGCTGGAACTACATGGCGGCCTGGGGGGCGGCATTGCGCCGCTCTGGCGGGTCGGAGGCTGCGGCGCGGGCCTATATGCAGGCGTTGTTTCGCCATGTGCCGGTGCTCGATACCGGGGCGCGTGGGGCGACCAACACCTTTGTGCAGCGCGGCTTTGGCGATGTGCTGCTGGCATGGGAAAACGAGGCCCTGCTGGCCAGCCTGCAACTCGCCCCCGGACATTTCGAGATTATCGTACCCTCACTGAGCATTCTGGCTGAGCCGCCTGTGGCGGTGGTGGATCGTAATGTCGAACGGCATGGCACGCGCGCTGTGGCAGAGGCTTATCTGCGCTACCTGTTTACCCCTGAAGGGCAGACCATTGGCGCGCGGCATTACTTCCGCCCGGTGGATGCGGCCTGCCTTGCGGCCAATAGGGAGCACTTTACGGATGTGCCTCTGTTTGACATTGCAAGCCTTGGGGGCTGGGGTGCTGCGCAGAAGAAGCACTTCGTCTCTGGCGGCCTGTTCGATCAGATAACCGCAGGCTGAGGGGATCAGGCTGAAAGGGTTGCTGTATCGGCCTTGAAAGTTTCCACCGGCTTTCTGGCCCAGCGCCATGTGTTCAGCCCCAGTCGGGCGAGTTCACGGTGCATGATCATAATAGGCCAGTGGCCAGAGCCCTCGTAAGCCCCCATGCCATCTGGGGCTGCCAGCCGCAGGGCCAGTGCTTCAACAATGGTAACGGAGCGGTGCCGCCCGCCCGAGCAGCCGATGGCGATGGTGGCGTATTTTTTGCCTTCCTGCACAAAGCGCGGCAGCACCAGACGCAGCATGGCGTGGATCTGCAGGAGAAACGGCGCGTAATCCGGGTCTGCGGCCACATACTCGGCTACATCGGCATCCAGCCCGGTTTTGGGGGCCAGCTCCGGCACGTAATGTGGGTTACGCAGAAAGCGCGCATCCAGCACGATATCCGCCTCGCGCGGCAGACCCGCAGGGTAGGCAAAGGACATCAGAGAGACGGTCAGCCCTTCGCCGCCTTCGCCTTCCCACGGGCTGAAACGGCTTTCCACAAAGCGGCGCAGTTCAGGCGGCGGCATGTCAGTGGTGTCGATCACAAGGTCGGCCGCAGCGCGCAGGGGGGCCGTGAGGGCGATTTCAGCCTCGATTCCCTCTGAAATGCTGCCATGAGGGGCCAGCGGGTGCCGCCTGCGAGTGGCGGTGTAACGGCGCAGCAGCACGTTTTCTTCCGCCGTGGCGTAAATCAGCTCTACCCGTAGCTGTGGGTTGAGCCGGAGCCTGCTCATGGCGTCCAGCACGGCGCGGGCATCAAACCCGCGGGTGCGCGAGTCCACGCCAATGGCCACAGGGCGCTCCGCACGGGCAACAATCTCATCGAGCATGCCTAAAGGCGGATTGTCGATCACCTCATGGTCGAGGTCTTCGAGAATCCGCAGAATGGATGATTTTCCTGCTCCGGAAAGACCGGAAACCAGCAGGATACGGCGCGGGGCTGATGTGTCATCCGCCGTATTCATCGGTTGGCATTCCTTTGAATTATAACCCGGTACGCAGCAGTTGGGCATATGCGTGTTTGGTTTCTTATCATGCAGGAAACCACGTTAACCATTCTACCGTGGTTTTTCATGTTTCGAGAGAAGATTGTGATCAGGTCAGCTATCACTTGATCACATTCGTTACCCGATCGGGACACTATCTGACTCATTAAAAAAAAGAAAAATTTGCCGTTAGATCAAGGCTGGCTTACATCCTCAGCCCGTGATGACGAATAGCAAAAATACGCAGGGCAGGACAAAGGGTGCGCATAGGCCCCGTGTCCAGCATACTCAGGGTGGGCTGACATGCAGCGGCCTGAGGGCAACGGATTGTCAGGGGCAGGACGTGGTGGAGCAGTGCCGCCTTGCTCTGGAACAGGGTGCCGAACTGCTGGCGGAAGAGGGGCTGGCCATGCGCGATGTCACGCATTTTGCCTGCACCCTTGCCGACCCGGATGGCCTGATGTCGTGCCTGCCGGTTTTCAGGCAGTTTTTTCCCACTACCTCACCCTCCATGAGCTTCATGTGGCTCAAGGATACCGGTCGTACACGCGGTCCGGCCATTACCTGCTCGCTGAGCGTGCAGCGGGTGGATGAAATGGAACACGAGTTCGCCTGATAGCCTTACAAAGGGCATCATAAGCCAAGGGTTCAGGCTAGGCCGCCTAACCCTTCCAGTAGCGGGCGCAGGGTCTCGTTATCGGGGCGCCAGCGGCGCAGGGCCGAGCGATAAAGTGGTGTGCGTACCTGCGCCAGACTGGACGTGCGCACAATCCGGCGGCTTTCATGAAAACGCAGGCAGTCCGGGTTCCAGGGTAGGTCGCAATAGGCGATAATCCGCTGGGCCTGATGCGGCAGATCCTGCACGAGATCTTCATACCGCACGTTCAGGATCGTATCCGGTGGGAGTGTGCGCTCCCAATGGGCCATCAGGGCGCTATACTGCCGGTAGTAACGGCCCAGTTCTCCCAGATCGAACGCGAAATCGAGATGATCGAACGGGATCGAAAAGCAAGACAGGCAGGTATCGATCGGGTCGCGCATGGTATGGATAATCCGTGCCCGCGGCCATAGCTGGTGGATAAGCCCGATATGGGCAAAATTATCCAGCATCTTGTTGATCATCCGCAGGGGCGGTTCCGGCCCGGTCCAGTCCACGGCCTGAGCGTTCATCCGGTTCAGGTAATCCTCGGCAGTGGCCAGACACTCCGCCTCACTCAACTGAGCAAAGGGCATGGGGTTTTTCCATGCGGGGCAGCGTTGGGCGGCATCCTTGAGGGTATCGGCCAGCGTGCTGACCTCTCCCGCGCCGTAAGCATCCGGGTGGCTGGCGAGAATCTGCTCTACCAGCGTTGAGCCCGAGCGCGGCATGCCCACAATGAAGACCGGCTGGGTTGACGGGTGGCCTGTTTGGGGCAGCGCTTCCATGGCGGCGGTGGTAAAATGCTGGCTGACACGGCGCATGGCCCCGAGCATGGCATTTTCATCATAAGACAGGCTGGCCCGGCGCAGGGCGTTTGCGCGTAGAAAATGGCTGAACCCGTCTTGCGGTGCGCCGGTATCGCTCAGGGCCTTGCCGAGTGCGAAATGCAGGCTGGCCTGCCGTGACGGGTTGAAGAGGGATTCCTGTGCGGCAAGCTGGCGCAGGGCCGCCAGAGCCGGATCATCAGCCGTCAGGCTTTGTAAGCGCACAAGGCCGAGATAGTGCGAAGGTTCGTCCGGCGCCAAAGCAATGGCCCGGCGGAACTGTGCGGTAGCCTCATCAATCCGGCCCATTTCCTGTAGCACCACGGCCAGACAGGTATTGAGCGAAGGTTCGTGCGGCATCAGGCTGTGGGCCTGTTCCAGTGCGTGCAGGGCCTGCTGGTGGTGGCCCTGCTTGCGTAGCAGTGCGCCGATTGCGGCATGCACCGCACCAAGGTTGGGGTGCCGTACCAGCACGGCGCGATAACAGGCTATGGCCTCGTCTATGCGGTTCTGGCCAACCAGGTCTTCAACCTGCTGGCGCGCATGCTCCACATCGGGGGGGATGGCGGGAGCCTGTTCGCGGGCCGGGCTCTGCTGGGTGGTGGTGTCAGTCACGGCGTGGTGCGGAGCCCTTGGGTGGGCGTGGCAGTGGTGTTGCGCGGGGCAGCAGGATGGTGAAACACGCGCCGGTAACGGAGCCCTGTCGGTCGAGCAGGTTTTCCACATTGATCGTGCCGTGCAGGGCTTCAATGATCTGGCGGCTGATGGATAGGCCAAGCCCCGAATGCTGGCCGAAATTCTCATCTTTCGGGCGTTCGGAATAGAAGCGGTCAAAAATGGAATCGAGCTTGGCCTGCGGAATGCCCGGCCCTTCATCGGCCACGGAAATGCTCACCATTTTGCCGGTTTCGGCAGCGCTCAGCACGATGCGGCCATTGGGGGGCGAGAACGAAATGGCGTTGCCGATCAGGTTGCGCAGAACCTGCACCAGCCGGTCTTCCACCGCCAGAACACAGAGTGGGTGATCGGGCACTTCCTGCGTGATGTTGGTGACGATGATAGGCTGCCCCTCCTGCCGGGTGGCCTGATGAATTTCCGCCAGCACACCCAGAAGCGGCGCTATTTCCACGGGTGCGGCCTTGGCGCGTGACATTTCGGCATCCAGACGGCTGGCGTCCGAAATATCGGTAATCAGCCGGTCAAGGCGGCGCACATCGGCGTTAATGATGGTCAGTAGGCGGCGTTGCTGGTTCAGATCCTCGATCCTGAGCAGGGTTTCGATGGCGGAGCGGATGGAGGAGAGCGGGTTTTTGATTTCGTGGCTGACATCGGCGGCAAAGCGCTCGATCGCGTCCATGCGTTTCCACAAGGCCTGCGCGCTGGCCTGCAGAGCGCGTGCGAGGTCGCCAATTTCATCTCGCCGTGCGAGTAGGCGGGCGGGCACGGTGCCGGTGCGCCCTGTCGTATCGCGCATGACCTGAGCCGAGGCCGCAAGGCGCAGGAGAGGCCGCGCGATGGTGAGCGACAGATACCACGACAGCAGAACCGTCAGCACCAGTGCCATAAGAAACAGCGAGAGAATGGTGGAGCGGATGGTAAACAGCGAGCGGTCCACCTGCCAGGCCATGCGGGTGAGCTGCACCACACCCACCGTCCAGCCATCATGCACGACCGGTTCGGCCACTGTAATCAGCAGGCGGCCCTGTGCCGTGCGGCGGATATAGGGCGGGATTTCGGGCGCGGGCCTTCTTGTGG
>NZ_JBDNWF010000047.1:0-17143 GCF_047721125.1 Acetobacter papayae
CCCCGCATACCGCCCGGCCCCCGCCTCCAATACGCCGGTCGCGGCCCGCTCTGGCCGCCGCGCCCTGCTGACAGGCAACCAGAACGCACAGGATAACACCCACACATGATGGGGCGGCTTGTCCTGTCCGCGCCGCAGGCTGGCCAGCCATGGCGCGCGCGCATCCAGAACAGCCCGGACATGGCCCGCACCTGCGTGGGCCTTACCCCTGAGGAAGCCCGCTCCCGGCTGGCCAGCCTGTTCAGCCTGTGCGGTGCGGCCCATGCCGCCGCCGCCACACAGGCACTGGGCCTGCCGGAACAGGACAGCCCCAATACCAGCGCAACGCATGACATCCTGCGCGACCACGCCCTTGAGCTGCTGCACACATGGCCGCGCCATCTGGGCCTGACACTGGATAGGACATGGCTGACACGCACCCTCGGCGCTGGAAACGATAAGGCAGACAACGCACGCACGCAGCTTGCCACCGCCCTGACCGGGCTGGAAACACCGCTGGCCCTGCTGGCAGAGGCGGATTTTACGCTCTGGCTTGAGGCCGTGCGTACAGCGCAGACACCCCCGCCACTGGCCGCCGTGCTGGCGGCCCTACGCCTGATCGCCCCGCCGGATCAGGGCCGGGCGGACCTGCCCTCCCCCAACAGCACCGACCTTGAAGCCATAACCACAGGCAAAGCCCCCGCGCGGGATGCGAGTATTCTGGCCGACCACCGCAATACCCCGCTCCTGCGCGGGCTGATCGCGCGTGAAGGGGTCAGCCTTTTCGTGCGGATGGTCGCACGCGCGCTGGACATTCTGGCGGCCCTGTCCAACCCTGCGCAGCTTTTTGCCCGCACCCGCGCGCTGGCGGCCCACCTGCCTGCCGGGCCGGATGGAGCCACCGGCGGGCGGCTGGGTGTGGCCCGTGCGGCGCGCGGCGTATTGGTGCACCACGCCACCATACAAAACGGCCGCATAAGAGCTTATACTGTTCTTTCACCCACGGGCTGGCACATGGCACAGGACGGGCTGCTAAGCCGCTGCCTGCGCAGCCTGCCCCTGACGGACAGCCCGGCCCTGCTGCCCGCATTGCTGATTTCGGCCATTAACCCCTGCGTGCCAGCGCTTGTGGAACCCTAGACCATGCACGAACTCTCCTTGTGTGAAAGCCTGCTTGACGTGATCGAGGACACCGCCCGCCGGGAAGGGTTCTCGCAGGTGCGCGTGGTACGGCTGGAGGTAGGACAGTTTGCCGGGGTAGAGCTTTCAGCGCTGCGTTTCGGGTTTGAGGCGGTCAAAACCGGCACCATCGCCCACGATGCCCGGCTTGAAATCGAGCAGACACCCGGCACGGCCTGGTGCTTTGACTGCGAAAAAACCGTAACCCTTGAGGATCGGCTCTCCCCCTGCCCCCTGTGCGGCGGCGGGCGGGTGCAGCCCTCGGGGGGAACAGACATCAGAATCAGGGATCTGGAGGTACTCTAAATGTGCACGACATGCGGATGCAGCAGCGATGGCAGCGTGACCATGGACCCCGGCCACCACCATGACCACACCCACACACCCACCGGGCAGTGTCATGAACATGGTGCGCAAGAACACGACAGGCACGGACAGCCTCACCCCCCGCACACCCACGATGCGCATGGACACAGCGCCCATAGCCACAGCACTCATGAGCATAGCGCGCACGGGCATAGCCACACCCACGGCCCACACAGCGAAGGCCCGGCCCATACAAATGGCCCCGATCACCATGATTACGGCACCGGCCCGGCCCGCTCCCACGCACCGGGGCTGACACAGGCGCGCATGGTGGAAATCGAGCGCAACATCCTGTCCAAAAACGATGCCTATGCCCGCCAGAACCGCGAAACGCTGGCCCGCAACGGTGTGCTGGCCCTCAACCTGCTGGCCGGGCCGGGTGCGGGCAAAACCACCCTGCTGGTGGAAACGCTCAAACTGCTGCACGGCAGCATACCCGCCGCCGTGATCGAGGGAGACCAGCAGACCAGCAACGATGCCGAGCGTATCCGCGCAACCGGCGTGCGGGCAGTGCAGATCAACACCGGCAAGGGCTGCCACCTTGATGCGCATCAGGTCGGCCATGCGCTGGAACACCTGCCCCTGCCGCCGGGTGGGGTGCTGTTTGTGGAAAATGTCGGCAACCTTGTCTGCCCCGCCGCCTTCGATCTGGGCGAGAGCCTGCGTGTCACGCTGCTTTCGGTTACGGAAGGCGAGGACAAACCCCTTAAATACCCGGATATTTTCCACAATGCCGATCTGGTTATCCTGACCAAGACCGACCTTGTGCCTTATCTGGGCACGGATATGGCCCTGCTGGAAACCAATATCCGCCGCGTGGCCCCCAAGGCACGCATCCTGCACACGGGCGCGCGCACGGGAGCTGGCATGGACACATGGCTGGACTGGTTGAAAACCGAGCGCAGCACATGGCTTTCGGCACTGGCCACACAGGCCGAGACCCGCGCCGCAACCCTGCGGGCAGCCGGCTGATGGCGGATGTGGACACACGCCCGTCCATTCTCGTGGTGGATGACGAGCCGCGCTCGGCGGAAGTCATGGCGCGCGTCCTGCGCGAGAGTTTTGATGTCCACATCGCCCATAATGCCGATACCGCGCGCGAATGTCTGGAAACCCACTGGATACAGGCCATTTTCTGCGACCAGCGGATGCCCGGCCTGACAGGCACTCGCTTTCTGGCCGAAGTCCGCACCCGCTGGCCCGATATCGTGCGGGTGATCGTAACCGGCTATACCGAACCCGAAGACATGATCGATGCGATCAACGAAGCGGGGATCTACCATTACATTACCAAACCCTGGCACCCCGACCAGCTTCTGCTGACCGCGCGCAACGCCACCCATCTGTTTGCCATGCAGCGCGACCACGAGCGGCTTTCGCTCGAACTGCGACTGGCCTCCCCCATTGCGGAAGGGCGGCTGCTGCGCCAGCGCGAGCGCGTGCGCGGGCGCTACCAGTTTGATTCCATCATCCGCGCCACCACCAGCCCGCTGAACGATACATGCCGGCAGGCCGCCAAGGTCGCGGTTTTTGACATTCCCGTTCTTATTCAGGGAGAAACTGGAACCGGAAAAGAACTGATGGCCCGCGCCCTGCATTACGCCAGCCAGCGCGACAGCGGCACGTTCGTCGCTGTAAACTGCGGGGCCATACCGGATGAACTGCTGGAATCCGAATTATTTGGCCACCGTAAAGGCGCTTTTACCGGCGCGCATGCCAACCGGCGCGGGCTGGTGGAAGAGGCCGATGGCGGCACCCTTTTTCTGGATGAAATAGGCGATATATCACCAGCTTTTCAGGTCAAGCTGCTGCGTTTCCTGCAAGAAGGCGAGTTTCGCGCCCTTGGCACCAATGAAACCACCCATGCCAATGTGCGCGTGCTGGCCGCCACCCACCGCGACCTGCCAGAAGAAGTCCGCGCCGGGCGTTTTCGCGAAGACCTGTATTACCGGCTGGCGGCCATGACGCTGACAATCCCGCCCCTGCGTGAACGCCCCGAGGATATCCGCGTGCTGGCTACCCACCTGCTGGACGAGGCCTGCCAGCGCCATGGCCGCCGTGCACGCGGGTTCAGCCCCGATGTCATGGCCCTGCTCATGCGCCATGACTGGCCGGGCAATGTGCGCGAACTCCAGAACGAAATCCTGCGCATGCTGGTTCTGACTGAAGATGACACACTGGGAGCAGAGCTACTCTCACCCGCCCTGCGCTTTCCACGCGCGGCCCTGCCTCACCCAGCCCGGCTGCCCCTTGCCCAGCCACAGGGCACCTTGCATGCGCCCCCCACCCCTGCGACACAGGACAACACCACCGCCGAGCCCCTGCCTGAAGATGGCTCCATGCAGGAAAGGCTGGATACGCTCGAAGCCCGTATTCTAGCCCAAACCATTGCGCGCTGTGGCTGGAACAAGAGCCTGACCGCGCGCGAGCTTGGCCTCTCACGCGTGGGCCTGCGCGCCAAGCTTGAACGCTACGGCATTGTGCCTGAAGCCGTTCATCGCCCCCTGCCGTAAGGATACCCCGCCATGTGCCTTGGAATTCCCGCCCGGATTACGGGCATTGCCGATGCCGCTGCCATGCTGGCGGATGTTGATGTCCATGGCGTGCGCCGTCAGGTGGATGTGCTGTGCGTGGCCCCGCCCGATGCGCCGCTGGAAGAACTGGTGGGCTCATGGGTACTGGTGCATGTAGGCTTTGCCATGAGCCGTATTTCAGAACCCGAAGCCCGCGCCACACTCGCCCTGCTGGCCGAAATGGGCGAATTGCAGGAGGAACTCACCGCTATGCAGGCCTCTGGCACGACAGGAGGCCCCCATGCGGTTCAGTGACGAATTTCGTGATCCCGCGCTAGCTGAAAAGCTTTTTACGGAAATCGCCCGCTCGGCTGAAAACCTTGCCCACTTCCGCGAAAAACCCGTTACAGTCATGGAAGTGTGCGGGGGGCATACGCATACAATTTTCCGCTACGGGCTGAAAGACCGGCTACCCGAAACGATCGAATTCGCCCACGGGCCGGGCTGCCCGGTCTGTGTCCTGCCCATGGGGCGGATTGATGACGCCATAACCCTCGCCCAGCGGCCCGAGGTTATCCTGACCACCTTTGGCGATGCCCTGCGCGTGCCGGGGGCTCAGGGGTCGCTCCTGCAGGCGCGCGCGGCGGGGGCGGATATCCGCATGGTGTATTCCCCGCTGGACGCGCTGGAGCTTGCCCGCAAAAACCCCACGCGTGAGGTAATATTTTTCGCACTCGGGTTTGAAACCACCGCCCCATCCACAGCGCTCACCGTCCTGCGCGCAGCCCGTGAGGGGATAAAAAACTTCTCGCTCCTGTGCCAGCATATCCTGATTGTACCCACCCTGCGCGCGCTGCTCATGCAGCCCGATTTTACGGTGGATGGTTTTATCGGCCCCGGCCATGTGGCCATGGTTACAGGCACCCAGCCCTATGACTTTGTGGCCAGCACGTTCCACCGCCCATTTGTGGTGGCGGGTTTCGAACCGCTCGATATTCTCCAGTCCCTGCTGATGGTGCTGCGCCAGCTTGAACGCGGGCAGGCCATGGTGGAAAACCAGTATGCCCGCGTGGTGCCGCCCGATGGCAACCCCGCCGCCCAGACCGCCATGCGCCAGGTATACGAAACCCGCGCGGACAGTGCCTGGCGCGGGCTGGGCACCATTGCGTTTTCCGGCCTGCAACTGCGCCCCGCATGGCGCGCATTCGATGCCGAGCACCGCTTTACCCTTACACCGCATAGCGTGCCCGACCCGGCCTCCGCCCGCTGCGGGGCCGTGCTGACCGGGCGCATCCGCCCGACGGAATGCCCTGCTTTCGGGCAGGACTGCACGCCAGATGCCCCTTTGGGCGCGCTCATGGTATCATCCGAAGGCGCGTGTGCCGCGTGTTACGATTACGAGGGGGCGAGGCAGGTCGCATGAACAGCATACCCGGCATTGGCACTGGGGGGCGTATCACCATGGCGCATGGTGGGGGTGGCACCGCCATGCGCGCCCTGATCGACACGCTTTTTCTTGAAGCCTTTTCCGCAACACCCCACGCCCCGCAGGAAGATCAGGCCCGCCTGCCGCTGCACGAACTGGCGGCGGGGGGAGACAGGCTGGCTTTCACCACCGATTCTTTCGTGGTGGAACCGCTGGAATTTCCCGGCGGCAATATCGGCACGCTGGCCATATGCGGCACGGTCAATGATCTGGTGGTGGGGGGCGCACGACCCGTGGCCCTGTCCGCTGCCTTCATTCTGGCCGAAGGGCTGGAACTGGCCTGCCTGCGCCGCATCGTGGCCGCCATGGCCGACTGCGCGCGCGAGGCCGGAGTGCGGATTGTTACCGGCGATACCAAAGTCGTGCCCAAAGGGGCGTGCGACGGGCTGTATGTCACCACATCGGGCGTGGGGGTCATTCCCGCCGCGCGCGCCATCAGCATTACCGCTGCGCAGCCGGGCGATGTGGTGCTGGTCAACGGCACGCTGGGCGACCACGGGGCGGCTATTCTGTGCGCGCGGGGCGATCTGGCGCTGGATGTCGCCATTGCCAGCGACTGCGCGCCCCTTGGCGGGCTGGTAGAAGTCCTGCTGGCCGCCGCCCCCAACACCCGCAGCCTGCGCGATGCCACGCGCGGCGGTGTAGCAGGCGTGCTGAGCGAACTGGCCGAGGCCAGTAATGTCAGCCTCACGCTGGACGAGACAACCCTACCTGTCCGCCCCGATGTGGTGGGCGTGTGCGAAATTCTGGGGCTGGAGCCGCTTTTTCTCGCCAATGAAGGCAAGCTGGTCGCTGTTGTGCCGCAGGCCGAGGCCGAAGCCGCACTCGCCGCCCTGCGCGCCCACCCGCTGGGCCGGCAGGCAGCAGCCATTGGCACCGTGGCACAGGCCGGGCCGCATGGCCCCTCCGTGGTGCTGCGCAACGCGTTTGGCGGGCGGCGCACCGTTACCATGCCATCGGGCGAACAACTGCCGAGAATCTGCTGAAATGGCGCGCGCGCGCTCATCACTCGCCCTCATGGCGGGGCTATGCGGGCTGAATGCAGGCCTGTGGGGGCTGGCCGCCTGCGTGGGCCTTGGCTCACCCGGCCTGCTGGCCCCGGCTTTTGTGGCCTGGACATTCGGCATGCGCCACGCGCTGGATGCAGACCATATCGCCGCGATTGATGTCGTCACGCGCAGGTTGCTGGCGCGCGATCACAGACCCATTCTTGTGGGGCTGTTTTTCTCGCTCGGTCATTCCACCGTGGTGATTGTGGCCACCTACGCGCTGCTGCACCTGCCCGTGCACACATGGCTGGAGCGCTGGCACCTTGTGGGCGGTATGGTGGGGGGGAGCATTTCCATTGCCTTCCTGCTGGCCATGGCACTGCTCAATGGCGCTGCCGCCAGAACCCAGTGGCAGAGCCTCAAGGCGGGCCATTCCATAGCCCCCCGCCCCATGGGGGGGCTCATGCGCCTGCTGGCCCCCGTAACCGACATGATCCGCCATGAACGGCAGATGTATTATCTGGGCTTTCTGTTCGGTCTGGGTTTTGACACGGCAACGGAAATCGGCCTGCTGGGCCTTGCCACATCCAGCCATGCCACAGCCCCCACATGGGCGCTCATGCTGCTGCCCCTGCTGTTTACCGCCGCCATGATGCTGATGGACAGCCTCGATACGGTGCTGATGATCCGGGCTTGGACATGGAGTGCCCACTCCGCCCGCCGCCGCGCGCGCTATACGGTTTCTGTCACGGCCCTTTCAGCCGCCGCCGCCCTTGCCGTGGCCCTGCTTGAACTGGCCCAGATGCCCGGCATTGCCGAGCGGGTGCCCAACTGGGCCGCCACTGTGGCGGATATGGCCGCCGCGCATTTTCCCCTCCTTGGCGCTGGTCTTGTTTTTCTGTTTCTGGGCCTGTGGGGCGTTGCGGCCCTGCGTGGAGCGCGAGACAGCAAAAACACCCGACAAGCCCGCCCGCGCTGCTAGCCCCCCGCCATGGTGGTGGCTCTTGGGCATAAAGTCGGGCAGAATCAACGCCTATCGCTAACGCCGGGCATGAAAGAGTCGCTCCAGCTTCTGAAAATGCCGCTCCCAGCACTGCTGGATTTCATAGACCAGAAAATTGCCGCCAACCCGTTTCTGGACTGGAAAGACGGGGCTCCCCCCTCCGCCCTGACCCGGCTGAGCGGCTTTGCGCAGGATGCCGCCGACACGCTTGAAGCCCAGCCCCCCTCCACCGCCTATAGTCTGCTGCACCAACTGGCCGCCCAACACGCTACCGAACTGGAACAGCGCTGCGCACTGGCTATTCTGGACGCGCTGGACGAGTTGGGCCGCCTGCCTATCCCCCCCGCCGAAGTGGCCCGGAACGCGCACCTGCCCCCCGGCTTGCTGGAACAGGTGCGCCAGCGGCTGCTGCGGCTGGAACCCTGCGGGGTAGCCGCCCGCTCGCTGGAGGAATGCCTGCATGTCCAGCTTGAGGAACAGGGGGAGGCCCACCCCGACATGCTGGCCGTACTGGCGCATCTGCCCCTGCTGGCCAGCCGGGGGGCAGCTCATCTGGCCAGTGTGGCGGGCCTTTCGGTGCAGACGGTAAAAGACCTGCTGACCCGGCTACGCGGGCTTGATCCTTTTCCATGGCGGCAGGCCGAGGGCGCGCAGCCCGCCGGAATCCGCCCCGAGCTGATAGCCAGCAAGACCGAAACCGGCACATGGGCCATAACTCTGCCCGATACGCCGGAAGAAGCAATCCGCTTTGAAACCGCACTAATCACGCGCATACGCCGCACGCAGCACGCCCATACTCCCCCGGCCGACACCCCGGACATGACCGCGCACTGGCAGGCACAGGCCCGCTGGCTGATGCGCGCCCTCCCCCGCCGCAGCCACAGCCTGCTAGCCGTGGCGCGGCATGTGCTGCACTATCAGGCCGCCAGTCTGGACCACGGCCCGCAGGCCCTGCGCCCTTTGAGCATGGTGCAGGTAGCCCGCGCCCTGCGGCTGAACGACAGCACCATCAGCCGGATTGTTGCCAACAAATATGTGCAGACCCCGCGCGGCACACTGCCCCTGCGTGCCTTTTTTTCAGCCGCACTGGGGGCGGATACGGACACTGCACAGGCTAGCGGGGCCGCGCGGGCCTGCCTTTTGCACCTGCTGGAAAGCGAGACGGCGCACAGAGTCCGCTCCGATCAGGATTATGCCGAGGCCCTGCGCCAGCACGGCTTCAGCCTCTCACGCCGTACGGTGGTGAAATACCGCAGAATGCTGGGCATTCCCTCATCGTTCGAGCGGATGCAGGCATGGCGGGCCGGAACGGTTCGCCCCGCATAGGTGTAAAATATGGAAATATTATCTTTCCATTGTTGTTGTTTATTCCCCACATCCAGCCCGGTATTCAAAACGTTAGACGAAACGCCATCATGCCTTCCCCAATCGGGATTTCGGGGCTGATGCCCGTTTCAGATGTACTTACCAACCGGAGTATCCTTACCATGAAGCTCAGCATGTTCTCTGCCTCCGCCATGGCGCTCACTCTTGGCCTGCTGGCCACCCACCCGGCCTCCGCACAGGTTGTGACCAACGCCGCACAGGCCGAATCCGGCACCTATGACGTGGAACCCGGCCACACGCAGGTTGATTTTTCCGTCCTGCATTTTGGCTTCACCAACTACAGTGGCGTTTTCTCCAACGTGTCCGGCACCCTGAACCTAGATACGAAAAACCCCGCCGCTTCCAAGCTGTCCGTGACCATTCCGGTAGACTCCGTGCAGACCACCAGCTCCAAGCTGGATGAAGAACTCAAGGGCGACCAGTGGTTCGACTCTGCCAAGTTCCCCAAGGCCACGTTTGAATCCACCTCCGTGCACCTGACCGGCCATAACGAAGCTGTCGTGACCGGCAACCTGACGCTGCATGGCGTAACCAAGCCCGAAACGCTGAAAGTGCGCTTTATCGGTGCAGGCGTGAACCCGATGGACAAGAAATACACCACCGGCTTTGAAGCCACCGGCACCATCAAGCGCAGCGACTTCGGCGTGAAGATGTATGTCCCCTATGTTGGTGATGATGTGCGCCTGCACATTGCCGGCGCTTTCGAACGTCAGGGCTGACACCATGGCCACGCCCGCGAGCACAGCAAGCGGGGTCACGCGGTACACCACGGTTGCGATCATCCTTCACTGGATGATCGCACTGGGTATCCTGACGCTGATTGCCATGGGGCTGGTCATGGACCACCTCACCCTTGATCCGATGCGTGTGTTCCAGCTCTACCAGCTGCACAAATCCATCGGTATCAGCGTCATGTTTCTTATTGCATTACGGATCGGCTGGCGGCTGACGCATACAGCGCCCCCCCTACCCGCAGACATGCCCGCACGGGAGAAAAAAGGCGCGCATCTGGCGCATCTGGCCCTTTACGGTTTGCAGGTTGTCCTACCGCTCAGTGGCTGGGCCATGGTGTCGGTTTCCGTGCTGGGTATCCCCACGGTGCTGTTTGGCACCCTGCCCTGGCCAGACCTGCCCGTGCTTTCGACCCTGAGCGACAAGGCCCCGGTTGAAGCAGCCCTCAAAGGCTTTCACCACTGGGCCGCATGGGGTCTGCTGGGGCTGATTATCCTGCATGTGGCCGCTGCCCTGCGCCACCGTTTTGTCCTGCATGACACCGTTATGAGCCAGATGCTGCCCGGTGCGGGCAGATCATTCCCATCACGCCAGAAGGGAGAAACCCCATGAAGGCTTTTACCCCATTCCTGCCGGCTGCCATGGTGGCCGGACTGCTGCTCAGCACTCCTGTTTTCGCTGCCGACTGGACACTGGCTGCGGGCAACGGCACGCTGGGTTTTTCCGGCACCCAGACGGGCAAGACGTTTGAGGGGCATTTCACAAAATACGATGGCAGTATCACGTTTGATCCGGCCCACCCCGAAGCCGGTCATGCCAAAATCACTATCGACATGGCCAGCGCGACAACGGGCGATGCCCAGCGTGATGGCGCCCTGCCCGGCCATGACTGGTTCGATGTAAAAACCTTCCCTACCGCCGTGTTTGAGGTGAAAGACTTCAAAGCCAAAGGCGGTAACGCGTTTGACGCCGAAGGCACGCTCACCATCAAGGGCGTGAGCAAACCTGTTACCCTGCCACTGACCATCGACACCACCGGCACCACCCTGCATGCCAAGGGGCACCTGCCGCTTGTGCGCTCGGCGTTCAATGTCGGGATTGGCCCATGGTCTACCGGACAATGGGTTGCCCTTGACGTGGGCGTGGATGTTGACGTGACAGCACAGGGCGGCTGACCCACCGGGTGTTCTTCGCACGCCTGCCCGGTGCTGACAGCCGTTCTGTTGCGGCAAAAGCGGGGGCTGAGTCTTCCGGCCCCATGACATTGCCCAGAAACCGGCGGCGGGAGCCTCTCCCTGCCGCCGGTTTTGCTATGTGCCACAGCATTTTACGCGCCGGATCGTGTCTGCGGCTCCTTTATAGATAAAAAATAGAAACTTTAAGTTTATACCATTTCTATTATTTATCTCTCAAATCCAGCGTAAACAGAAAGACATCGGCAGCCTGAAACACAGGCCAGCCCCCTTCTGAAACATAAGGTACGCTGTCATGAAATCCATTTTCCCGCGCGATACGGTTCTGCTGGTAGCCCGCCTGCTGCTGTCTTCTCTGTTTGTCATGATGGGCTGGGGCAAGCTGACAGGCTTTTCCGGCACAATCGCTTACATGGCCGCCACCGGCGCGCCGTTGCCCAGCCTTTCCGCCGTTATTTCCATTGTGGTCGAGCTTGGCCTTGGCGCACTGCTGGCGTTTGGCGCATTCACCGCACCCATTGCCACTCTCTTTGCGCTCTATACCATCGTAACCGCGTTTATCGGCCACCATTACTGGACTTTTTCCGGCATGGAACGGTACGATATGTGGATTCACTTCTACAAAAACTTCAGCATTGCCGGTGGTTTTCTCGCACTAGCCAGTGCAGGGCCGGGGCGTTTCTCGCTCGATACGCTGCTGAACTCCACCACTCGGAATGTCCGCTCGTAATACCCCTAGAGCAAACCATGTCAAAATCAGAAATAGAGCGTTTCTGATTTTGGCGTAGCCCTCTTTCTCACAGGAATTATCGTCATGGGGTTTCTGAACACCTTACGGAAACTGTTTTCAACACCAGTGAAAGAAACAAAAATGCCCAAGGTTCTCGTTCTTTACTATTCCTCCTATGGCCATATCGAAACCATGGCCAATGCCGTTGCCGAGGGCGTACGCGCCGCAGGGCTTACCGCCGATGTGAAGCGTGTGCCTGAACTGGTGCCCGAAGATGTGGCCAAGGCCCACCACTTCAAAACCGAGCAGTCCGCGCCGCTGGCCACCCCGGCCGAACTGGCGGATTACGATGCCATTATCCTTGGCGCACCCACGCGCTTTGGCCGCCTGCCTGCTCAGATGGCAAATTTCTGGGACCAGACCGGCGGCCTGTGGCTGCAAGGTGCGCTGATTGGCAAGGTGGGCGCGGTGTTTACCTCCACCGCATCGCAGCATGGCGGGCAGGAAACGACCCTGTATTCGCTCATGTCGAACCTGATCCACCACGGTATGGTCATCAGCGGTCTACCCTACAGCTTTCAGGGCCAGCTCAAGCTTGATGCCGTAACGGGTGGTTCGCCCTATGGCGCCACCACCATTGCCGCAGGCGACGGCTCCCGCCAGCCGGACGCCAACGAACTCGAAGGCGCGAAATTCCTCGGCCAGCACGTAGCCGGTATCACCAAAAAACTCGCAGCCTAAAACTTGTAATCTCTTATTACAATTTCCGCCTGTCTGCCTGATTTTGGAGCAGACAGGCGGTTCTACGGAACACGCAGACTATCGGCCTTGAGCTTACCTTCTTACACGGAAAATATTTTTCCGCGTACAGGCCCCCCCCCCCTTTCGAAATATACATCTTGTCTGCGTATCTATGATTTTTGTGGATTTGTCACCGCATCAGGTCGTCAGCAAAGCGTCGCAGAAGCACTTGTAACTGCCCAAGGTCAGCATCTGTCCAGTCGACAAGGATGCGGTTCGCCAGCCTTTCGCGGGCTGCATTCAGCACGCCGACCATTTCTCGCCCCTTGCCAGTCACGGTTGCTTCGCGAACACGTTTGTCCGTTGCGGAAGGGTTCCGCTCGATAAGGCCAAGTTCTTCCAGCTTGCTCATTTGTCGGCTGATCGTGGTGTGATCACGACCGATCCGGTCTGCCAGATCGACAACCCCGATAGGACCGTAACGCCACACACGCGCCAGAAGGGGAAACAGAGCCCGATCCAGTGGAATACCCGCTTCTTCGATCAATCGATCATCACGGCGAGGCCGGTTGATTTCATCAACCAGATCAATGACTGCGGCTTGCAGTCTGCTTAGGATCTCGGGGTCATGTGTATTATTCACGTTTATTGTTGCCTTGGAAACCAAACTCATATACGTGAATAATACACATTAATTCGCGGAGTAGCCAGTGTCTTTCGATACAGATGTCCTGATAGCGGGTAGCGGAGCCGCAGGCCTGACACTTGCAATCGACCTCGCCCGTCGTGGGGTTTCGTTTCGCTTGATCGAGCAGAACGCGCAGCCGTTCAACGGGTCACGCGGTAAGGGTATCCAGCCCCGGACACTGGAGATTTTCGAAGATCTCGGCTTTATCGACCGCATGGCGGCGGCAGGTGGACCCTATCCGTTGCTTTGTCAGTATCGGCCTGATGGAAGCTATAAAGTACAACTTCTGACGGAGGCAGAAGTTTTGCCAACTCCCGCCGAACCTTATGCCGCACCGCTGATGTTGCCGCAGTTCGCAACCGAAGCCGTTATGCGGGAGCGGCTTGCCGAACTCGGCCATTATCCTTGCTTCAGCACACGGCTAGTGGGCTTTGAGCAGGACTCCCATGGTGTGACGGCGAGGATCGAACAGGAAACCGGCGAGCATGTTATCCGTGCCCGGTTCCTTGTCGGCACCGATGGCGGTCGCAGCTTCGTGCGCCATGCCTTGGCTATCGATTTTCCCGGAGAAACATTGGGGGTACGCGCAATCGTTGCCGATGTGCGGCTGGAGGGTCTTGATCGTCTCAACTGGCACCGCTTCCAACTCGGTTTACCCGAAACACAAGTGATGATCTGCCCACTGGCAGGAACGGATCTGTTTCAGGTTCAAGCACCCGTGGCGCTGGAAGGAGAAATCGACCTGTCTCCTGCTGGACTGACCGAGTTCATCCAGAACCGAACCAACAGAGGGGACATCATCGTCCGTTCGGTGCCCTGGTCCTCGGTCTATACGATGAACGCGCGTCTGGCTGATCGCTACCAGGTCGGGCGTGTCTTCATTGCGGGGGATGCTGCCCATGTTCACCCGCCCACTGGTGGTCAGGGTCTCAATACCAGCGTTCAGGATGCCTATAATCTCGGCTGGAAGCTGGCGGCCGTACTTGCGGGGGCACCCGAGACGCTGCTCGATAGCTACGAGGCAGAGCGCCGACCGATCGCGTCGAACATGCTGCGTCTCTCAACGCGGCTACTTGGCGAGGCAAAGCAAGGCACCATGCGGCGCGACCGCGAAGCCCGGCAACTCGACCTCGGCTATCGCGGTTCATCGTTAAGCATGCCCGGCCCAGCGGGTAGTAAAGTGCAGGCTGGCGACCGCGCCCCCGATGCTCCCTGTCGCGGGCAGGCGGGGCAACGGACACGGCTGTTCACGGTTTTTCAAGGACCTCACTGGACCTTACTCGGCTATGAGACGCGCGAACGGCCATCGCCCATCGCAGGCGTCCGTATCGTCACCATCGGCGCAACGCATGAACTCGTTGATGATAATGGCCATATTGCCGAAGCGTATGGGATCGAACCCGGTCAATGGGTGCTCGTGCGTCCGGACGGCTATATCGCCGGGATCTTTTCTTCCGACGGGCTGGAAGCGGGGCTTTCGCGGTACCTTGCACACGCGCCACCGTCCTGAACTGAAAATTTACATCTCACTTCAATAACAACGCCCGGTTCTGACAAACAGGGCGTAGAAAGATTGGGTCTGACGCTCAGACAGGCGTGCGTCTGTCTACCTGACAGCTATATCTCATTACAGTAATTAACCGCCATAAACGTCCACGTTACGAATAGCTGCTCTCGGTCATTCGTAACCTGCAACAGGGATTCAACATTCGTCTTCATGCTGGACGCCTTTTGTGTAGCTTAAAAATTTTACAAACCCGGACATTGGCAACCTCCAGATCGGCCCTGTTTCCATCCGGTATCCATGCGCAATTTTTGCTGCATAAAAGCTATAGTTCGGAGCACGTAAAGCCCGCCTTTATCGGCAGGCTTTTTTTTAACGTCTACATTTCAGGACATGTCATATCGGATACCAACCAGCATCCAGCCCTGCGTGGCAAAGCAGCCACGAGGTTCGCCAAGGATAACAGAAACATCGTTACTCTGACGGACGATCAGCAGAAACATCTTCTACAGGCCAATCTTCCGAGCTATGAGGCAATCGTTCGTCTACAATCCAGAAAGAGGCTGGCCGGACGCCCGTGCTGCTATCAATAGCGGCTACAAACGCAAGGCCGTCAGGATCATCGAGGAGCAGGTGCGCTCGTCATGAACGGTTTGGTCAAGAGACGGCACGACGAGGCCATGCTGCTGAAAGGACGATATTGATGATTCGCGCTATTCTGAGCCTGATTTGTGCCCTCTGTATTGGTGGAACCGCCCTCGCGGGCACCAAGCCGGAGTCTTTGGAGGAACAGTCTTATAACGGCAACACGGTGTTCAACGAGGAACTCGACGAAAAGGCGTTTCTCAATGGGCGGTTGATCGTGCGCATCGAGCGTGTTTCCACCTGTGTGTCGGCGGTCTGGACCCGCAGCGGCGACGTCGGATCGCCGCTGCGGCGCGACCTGCTGGAATGGGACAAGATGTTTGATGGCGATCCTCGGATCGATGCTGGGTTTTACTATTTAACGTTTGTCTATGCAGACCATCGAAGCGACGATGTCGTGTCCATGCCTCTCACGGCGCATCCGGACCGTTTTGAAGATACGGCCGGTGTCACCCTCTTATCGTGCCAACCGAAACGGCATCATCGCAGGTGAGGGTCTTTGCGCTGGACGATCCCGCCGGAAATATAACGCGCGGCACGTTTGCCAGAGTAGAACCCATTCAGATGGGATCATCTGAATGGGTGAAAAGTCGCCAGACACAGTTTATCTTCCAAAGTCGACCTTCCCCCTCCCCCTTATGCGCCTGCCTGTTGAGCGAACATGAAGCAGACAGACGGCGGTCACATACATGTCGGACATTCCTAACTCACATTTAGACGCCTATTGCTGACAGTCGGAAAACGGCCAGTCCAGAATGTCTATAATGCGCGCTACCCAGCTAGACAAACGTAACATGGAAAGTTATCGTCAATTTAGGGTTTAAATTTCCGAATTGAGCAGGTGAAATGAAATATTAATTGCTAAAAGAAATATCATATTATGTATTGAATGTGATTTTGAAAAATATTCTTCACAACCAATCCAATATTGACGCACTCTCTATAATAGATTGAGATTTATATAATGGCATACGATTTAGAAAAAAGATTAGTAGTTGGTGTCGCATCCAGCGCGGTTTTTGATCTCAGTGTTTCAGACAGCATTTTTAGACGAGACGGAGAAGAAAAATATAGAAAATACCAAGAGGAAAATTTACATGTTCCTCTTCCAACGGGTATCGCCTTTCCGTTTGTAAAGCGCCTGTTATCATTAAATGATCTCAGTCCTGATAAGGTAGACCCACTCGTGGAAGTGGTGTTGCTGTCAAGAAATGACCCCGACACAGGTTTGAGGGTTATGAAGACGATATCTCATTATAGTCTCGATATCACCCGCGCAATTTTCATGCAGGGGAAATCCCCATATGAATACATACCAGCTTTTAATATTGCTTTATTTTTATCCGCTCATAAGCCAGACGTCGACGCCGCAATCAATTTGGGACATCCTGCCGGTCAGGTACTCGACTCTACATTTCAAGACGACGAAAAAGATAATACTTTAAGAATCGCATTTGATTTTGATGGCGTGCTTGCCGGGGACGAATCTGAGGCCGTGATGCAATCATCGGGTTTAGATAGATTTCATGAACACGAAACGCGAAATGTTATGCAACCACACAACCCAGGACCTCTCCAAAAATTTCTAGTAGAAATGTCGAAAATACAAAAAATAGAAGAAGAATATAAAAGCAATAATCCTGACTATAAAAATAGACTCAGGATATCAATAGTTACAGCACGCAATGCACCTTCTCACGAGCGAGCACTCCGCACTCTAAAGAGCTGGAACGTTATGGCGAATGATGCCTTTTTCCTTGGTGGCGTCGAAAAAGGAAAAATTTTATCCGTACTTAAGCCGCATATTTTCTTCGATGATCAGTCTGGCCACCTGCGGTCAGCTAGCGCTGTAGCACCATCAGTTCACATCCCATTTGGCATTACCAATCAGCAAAAGGTCGATTTATCTAAATCAACTTCTTAAAATAATGACCATAAAACGAATTTTCTTTCATCAATTCCATTGTCAAATTTCTGACTCCATAACTGAAAACCGGCCTATTGCCCCC
>NZ_JBDNWF010000048.1:0-16272 GCF_047721125.1 Acetobacter papayae
AGGCGGAATTCCGCGAAATTGGCGAGATGATCGACGAAGTGCTGAGCGCGCTGGCTGCCTCCGGTGGCGAGGGCGATGCGGCTGTGGAACAGGCCGTCCATACCCGCGTCAAGGCTCTGTGCGCACGCTTCCCTATCTATAAAAGATAACAGCGTTAGAAAGAAAAAATACCGTGCAAGGCCCGCTCCGCTGCAAAGATGGGGTGGGCCGCAATGCGGTTTAGCGGGTAGTGACAATGGTGCCGGGGTTGCATGCAGGGCGGCAATCCATGGCAGGGAGAATAACAGACATGGCGCAGCAGGATACACTGGATCTGATCGGGCGGTACTATGCCGCATTCAATGCGGGAGACCGGGAAGGGTTTCTGGCGCTCTTGGCGGATGATGTCATTCACGACATCAATCAGGGTGGGCGCGAGATTGGCCGTGATGCGTTCAGGCGCTTTCTGGAGCGGATGGACAGTGCCTATGCTGAACAGCTCAAGGATATCGTCATCATGGCGGATGAGAGCGGCAACCGGGCTGCCGCTGAATTTATCGTGCATGGCAAATATCTGAAAACGGATGAGGGCCTGCCTGAAGCCAAGGGCCAGACCTACATTCTGCCAGCCGGTGCTTTTTTTGAAGTGCGTGACGGCAAGGTGAGCAGGATCAGCAATTATTACAACCTCGAAGACTGGCTTAAGCAGGTTGCAGGCTGACGGCTTTATTGTGCGTAAATGTAAAAAAATGTCGCATTGACGAAAACGATGCCGGTACAAAAGTTCCATCCTTGAATATATCAGACATACCCAGCAGGGTATGTCGATGCTCTGCCAGACTGGCAGAGCAGGGATGGGGGACAGGTTATGCGCGGCACGACTCCCGGATCAGATAAAACGCCCAACCTGCGGGTTGGCATCATTCTGGCAAGACAGTTCACACTTTCGGCGTTTGCTCTTCTGGTCGATCATCTGCGGCTCGCAGCGGATCGCAACGACAACAGCCGCCCGATCCGCTGCCAGTGGCAGGTTATTGCGGAGCAGACTGAGCCCGTGCGTTCCAGTTGTGGCATTCCCGTTAGCCGGGATGCGGGTCTGCTACCTCCATCCGAGTTCGATTACATTATTGTGGTTGGCGGCCTGTTGCAGGGCCGCGAGCAGGTGGGGGAGCAGACCCTTGCCTATCTCCGGCAGGCGGCCTCACAGGGGGTTGCACTTGTTGGGGTCTGTACCGGGGTGTTTGTGCTCTGTCGTGCCGGTGTCATGAAAAACCGCCTGTGTTGCGTAAGCTGGTATCATCGTCAGGATTTCATGGAAGCTTTTCCTGACCACAATGTCAGTAGTGATCGCTTGTTTGTCGCGGATCGCAGCCGTATTTCCTGCTCGGGTGGAGCGGGAACAGCCGATATGGCCAGCTATCTTCTGGAAAAGCATTTCGGTAAATCCACAGCACAGAAGGCCAGCCATGTTCTGTTGCTGGAACGCCAGGCCGTGCGGCAGCAGAACCTGCTCCAGCCAACCCCACCTCTGATGGGTGAAATCAGGCTGACAGCCAACCCGCATGTCAAGCGCGCGGCCATGGCTATGGAGCAGAACATGAACGAGCCTGTGGCTATCGGGGTTATTGCCGAACAGCTAGGCCTGTCGCCAAGGCATCTCGTAAGGTTGTTCCAGACAGAAATCGGCATGAAGCCGACCGATTTTTATCGGCTGATCCGCCTGCGTTATGCGCGGGCCCTGCTCCGGCAGGGAGATATGTCGATTACAGAAATAGCCATAGAAACAGGTTTTTCCGATTGTGCGCATTTTTCACGCCAGTTTAAGGCTCGTTTTGGTCTGACACCAACGGAGCTGCGCCTGATGGCGTCTGGCGGTAGTTATGAAGAGCCCGCTGTCTTTAACGACAATTATGCGGGTGTGAGACTTTTTGAAGAGATGGAACATGTTAGCTGATATGGCGCATTCTGCGGTCATTACGGTAAAATGCCAGAGCAGACCGGGTATCATTGCCGCATTTTCACAAGCGGTTGTGGAATGTGAAGGCGATATCAAGGATATAAACCAGTTTAACGACCGTATGCAGGATCGCTATTTTATGCGCATGGCCTGCACGGTGCGTCCGGCGCAGATGCCCCTGTTGTCCAGAAGGCTTGAAAGTGTTGCGGGCAGGTTGGGGGCGTATCACCAGTTGCGCGAGCGCCAGCAGCCTGTGCGCACGCTGATCATGACATCCCGCTTTGACCATTGCCTGAATGATCTGCTTTACCGCTGGCGTAATGGCGAGATGTCGATGATGCAGCCTGTGGGGGTTGTTTCCAACCACCCGCTGCCTGTGGCCTGCGGCCGGGTGCATCTGGGTGATATCCCGTTCCACCATCTGCCGGTAACGGAGGAAGGGCGGGACGAGCAGGAAGAGGCCCTGCGCGGGATCATGGAGGAAAGTGGGGCGGAGCTTCTGGTTCTGGCCCGCTATATGCAGGTTTTTTCTGATCGGTTTGTCAGGGATGTGGAAGGGCGTTGTATTAATATCCATCGCTCTTTCCTGCCGGGATTCAGGGGGCAGGAGCCATACCATCAGGCCAGCCAGCGCGGTGTTAAGCTGATTGGTGCAACTGCTCATTACGTGACGACTGATCTGGATGAAGGCCCGATTATAGAACAGGATATCGAGCCCATTACGCATACCGATACGATAGAGGATCTGGTGCGCAAGGGCCGCGATATCGAGCGCCGGGTTCTGGCCCGTGCCGTCCGTTACCATCTGGATGGCCGCGTTTTCCTGAATGATGACAGGACGGTGGTTTTTCCAGACTGACAGGTTTGCCCACAGCCATACACTAAAGGCCGAGGCATCTACCCCGGCACGTTAGTGCATGGTTGTGGGGTGTAAGGTTTGCAGAGATGGGCCGCTGGCAATGACCTGCATATCCACCGCAGGGTCTGGTGCCGCCAGTGTACGTAGTGCCTCTAAGCTCTGATGGAACAGCCTCACGGTTACGTATGACCCGTTGGGTGAGCGCCAGAGTTCAAAGGCCAGAGTTGTGTCAGGCGCAGTTGGGTCGGGCTGATCGGTAAAGGACCAGTCCAGCCCGTAGAATGTGGCCAGCATATCCAGATTGGTGTCATGCCCCGAGAGAACGAGCAGTCTTGTCTGCTCTGTGGCTGCGGGCAACGCGGTGCTGGGTTTGCCAGCCAGCACATCCTGCACGACCGATACCATAGTCGCCCCTTTGTGGGCGGCCAGAGTGGGCAGGCGGCGGATCAGCCAGCTTTCCTCTGTATGGAGAGGGAAAACCTGTTCAATCAGGGTTGCCGGGTTTTGCTGGCCAAAAGGTTCAGCGTGTACGGGCATCCCTTGTGCATATTCCAAAAGCAGATTTTCCGCGGCTGTTCCACCTGTGGCAATACCCCCTTCAAGACGGGGTTTGTCGTTTTTCCATGCGAGTATCGCTGTGTTCGTGCTGAGGCAATGAGGCTTGTCCGTGGTGCAGGCGGTCGGTGCCAAAACGGCCTGCAACGTGTTCATGCTGTTGCCAACAGTGGTGGGTATGGCGCTGGTCCTCTGGTTGAATTCACGCGTAATGGCATTTTGTTCCTGCACACTTAGCGGTGTGGCTGGGCCTGCAAAAATGGGGTCTTCCTGTGACGCCTCAAGCGAGAGGGACTGCTGCTTGCAGGAGGGAGCCAGATGTCCGGCCCAGATGGCCCCACTTTCACGCGTGCGGTGATCCTTAGAGTCGGCCCAGATGGTGACGCTCCCCGGTGTCGGGCAGCCCGTGGCCGGGAGCAGGCCCGCCTTAACATAGTGCTGGCGTACCATGCCAACCATCTGCTCCAGTGCCTGTTTACCGTGGTCTGTTAGTTCCCCCGGCGCAACAGGCCATTGTGCCCAGACATGGCCAGTCTGGGTTTGTAGGGTTTGCGGCGGCTTGGTTGGGCTGCGTACGCCGTGGCGGGCAACCAGCACGACCCGTTCCAGCACGGGCTCTTGTTGTGTGGTAGGGGTAGGAGGGGCTGCAAGAGCCGGTGTGCTTGCAAGTAGCGCGCATAACAGGGTTAGAGGTCTCATGGCATGGTCACCGCAAGGTTAAAGAACACGCTACGCCCGGGATTGCGCCAGTAAAGAGGGGCATCGCCATAGCTCTGGTTGCCAGCAAAGTTGCTAATAGCCTGATTATTGAACAGATTGCCAATTTTAAGGCTGGGTGTGATTTCGCGGAAGATGCTGCCAGCATTACGAATGCGCCAGCCCAAAGCAAGGTCGGCAGTGACGTTGCTATTTATTTTATACTGGTTTGCAAACTGCGTATTGCCTGCCGCATTGGTGGTGCTGTCCAGCCCCCAGTGTTTGCCGACATATTTTCCAATAATAGAAAAATAAGCTCCCCGTTCGTTCTCGTAAAGTAGCCCAAAGGAGGCCAGCATGTTAGGGGTGGAGGCAACGTCTACATCGGTATGTTTGTATTTGGCACTATTGACGCTGTAATTTCCGTAAAGCGAGAGCCCATAACCGATAACATATTGTGCTTCCAGTTCCAGTCCTTTGTATATTGCACCACCACTGTTAACATAGGTGGACGTGGTGCCATAACCGGGAACGGAAATCTGTGCGGCCGCAATATAGTTTGAAAAATTGATGTAATAGGCGTCTGCTGCAAGCATCCATTTTTTATCTCGGTAAACGGAACCGATCTGGTAGTTCATGGTTGTTTCGGGCTTTACATTGCCAACATTCCCGACCTGAAAAACGGAAATGGGGGGGGCCAGAAAACCACGGGCAATCTGTGCATAAGCGCTCCACTGGCTCATGATACGCTGGTTTATGGCAATGGATGGCTGCCATGATGTAAAGGTCTGTGTGGCGTTCAGAGGTTGTTTGGTGGATTTGTTCAGTGCCGCATCATAATCACGGTGGAAGTATGAGTATTTGATACCGGGTTTGATGGTCATACCCGGTAGTGGGTGTATGTCCAGTTCCAGATAAGGCTGGAGCGTGGTGTTTGTATCCGCAATATTGTAGCTGTACGGGCTGCCCGTTTTGCCGGGAACGGGGATAGACCCTTTGGAAAGATCTACTGCATAGCTAATACGTCTGTCTTTTTGAACGTCGGCCCAAACGCCTAGCTGCACGTCCACATAGTGTGTTTTTGCAGTTAGGTTGAGTGTGTCACCATAATTGCGGAAATGGGCATCAGCGTATTTTCCAGGAATATCCGATTTATACGTTGCCACTTTTTTTCCTGCGGCGTTGTAAAAGGTTACGCCATTGGCATCGAGTGAGCGTTGGCTGGAATCGGTTGATTCCGTATATTCATGCTCAAACCCGGTTGTGTAGAGTGAGTTGTGTAGACTAAGCCAGTTGTTCAGGCGGGTTTTGAGGGCAATGTAGCTAAAGTCGGATGTATAGGTGCTGGGGTTGTAACCATAATAGCACTGTCTGGTCGGGTCTTTGCACAGGCCGTAGTTGTTGCCGTATTTGGCATAATCTTCCAGCGTTGCCCCTTGAGTGGTGTACTGCCATTCCTTGTTATAGGTCGTCTGGATGGTCAGGCTGGTATCATCCGCCAGCTTGATTTCATCCTTGAATAAAATGTTGCTGCGTTTTTCATAGGAATTGGTCAGGTAGCCGTCTGTTTCTTCATGCTGCATGTCCAGAACGATTTTACCAAAACGGGTTTTGCCGCTATCCAGCTCCAGCCCACCTGCCCGGGTGTTAAAGCTGCCATATGTGCCATAAAGCTGGGCACCAGCTTTGCTCGGTGGTGTTTTGGAGCGAAAGCCTACCGTGCCGCCAAAGGTTGCATTGCCAATAGTGGAGGCCGTTCCGGGGCCACGGTCAATCTGCGCTTCACCCAGAAAGTGCGAGATAAATAAAGATGATGTTGTGTGGTGCAGGTCAGAGGCATCGCCAAATGGAATGCCGTCATACGTCATGTTGTACTGTCCGTCCTGAAAACCGCGCAGGCTCATGGTTTCGGCTTTGCCCATGCCGGGCCCATTGGGGTTTTGAGTCCATATGCTGGGCTGGAATTTGATAATATCATCCACGCTGGCGAGCGGAATGATGTTGTTATTGATAAAATTGCTTTGGATGCGCGATGTGGGTTCCGTAATATCCAGCGGCACTACTGCGGGTGACAGGCGCATGGCTCGACCTAGAACAGTAATATGTTCTTCTGCGCTCTGCTCTTTTTTTGTGCTGTCGTTATGTGTTCTAGCTTTGATGGGTGCTGAGGTGGATTTGCGCACGATCAGCATGTTTTTTTGGTGTGCATCGACATCCAGCCCCGTGCCCTGTAGCAGGTGGGTCAGCGCGTCTTCTGGCTCCATGGTGCCATAAACCGGGGAGGCTGTGGCTTTGGCAGCCAGAGCGCTATCCAGTGCAACCTGCTGCCCGGACTGGCGGCTAAAGGTTACAACTGCCTGATTAAGAGGCCCGGGTGGAATGGCAAAATGAACCGGAGCCGCCAAAGCATGCGAAGCAGACAGCACGGATACACTGCACAGGCACAGCGTAAGACAAGAAATACGAACAGAAAAAAAATGCACGGTAGTTGCCCTGCTTGTGACGGAACATACCGTTAAGAGTCAAAGCTGCTGCATTTTCCGCTGGTTTTTTTTGTTACACAAATAAGACGGCTTTCCGTTTAATACAGCAAAAGTGTTTGTGGGGTTTGCGTCAGCTTTGCTCCCAGAATGGTTTGTGCGGCCATGGCAAAAACTTCCGGCTGGTTTAGGTTGAAAACACCTGTCAGCTTACGGTTGGCAAACTCTGCGGAGACGTGGAGTTGCCTTTGGTTGTAGCGGTTAAATGTGCTGACAATGCTGGAAATGCTTTCGTCCCGCGCTTCTAGGAGGCCAAGGCTCCATGCGTTCTGTGTTGCCATTTCCTCGGGTAACAAACTGCGCACTTCGGGGGGGAGATTCCCGGTCAGGCTAATCTGTGAGCCAGCGTTTAGGGTCCACCACTCATTCGAATGGTGCCTGCGCAAGCGCACGCTGCCCGATATGCTTGTGGCCGTAACCTGCGTTGGGGTGCAGGATAAAAGCAGGCGGCCCTGAGGGGCAAAAATAAGGTTGCCTGCTTTGACAATCATACCTGTGCGGCCCAGCACGCAGCAGCGCCCGGCAACAAGACGGCTGCTCTCCAATCCCATTTTGAGCTGGGAGTAACAGTCCAGCGTAATGGTGCCAAAAGCCGTGTGCAGAGGGGCGGAAACGCCATTGGCTGTTACGTAAAGACTATTGGCCTTGCCCTGCGGCTTGGGAGTGGCAAGGAGCAGGGTGGTTGCCGCTGCGGCAGCAAAAAAGCGACGGCGCGGCAGGGGCGGTAAAGGCGTGGTGTGAGCAATAGGGGGTGCTGCGGGGCCATGCAGTGCTGACAGCCTGCCACTTGCCTGCCAGATGGCCTTTGCACGCAGGAAGGCTCCCTTGTGTCGTCTATCCTGATCCAGCCAGTGTTGTAGTGCCTGCTGTTCGCTTGCGGAAAGGGGGCCTTTGTCTAGTCTGGCCGTCCATCCTGCTGCCGCCTCTTCAGGGGTGGCGCTTGCGAGAGTGGGCGAGACGCGGGCGTCTCTCCTCATCAACGGTCATCTCCCTTTCTGATTCCGAATATTCTTTCGACAAAAAAACAAGTGCGCGAGCAAGCTGTTTTTCTACAATGTTTTCAGAAATGTTTAATTGCGTGGCGCATTCCTTCTGGCTCAGACCACGTGCCCTACGTAGAATAAAAATATCCCGGCAACGGGCTGGTAGCTTTGCTATGGCTTTTTCCAGAAAGCGCATTTCTTGCCGCGCATGCACAACCTGCTCGGCCGAAGGCATGGCATCTGGCATGGTATCGGCCTGCATAAGGGCAAGGCTTGTCACCGGCACTACACGTGCGCGCCGGTAATGCTGCATAACCAGATTGCGGCAGATAGACGTAAAATATGCGAGCGGGTTGGCAATGCCTGCCCAGTCGGCCTCCGCTATGGTCACATAGGCTTCGTGGATAATGTCATCTGCATCGATATCCGCATAGCGCCGGAGCCTTGCGCGGATATGATTTTCGTGCGGGAGAATATGAGTGGCCAGCCAGATGCTGCACTGGTCTGAATTGTTGAACAATCGAACCCTCTGCCCGCCAGTGTGGTTGATTGGCAGGCATGTAGCAATTGCATGGGTTAAGCAGTGTGAAAGTTGCGTGACAAAGGGCTGAGCCTATACCGCACTCAGTATGAGTGTGCAGCGCAGGTAAACAGATTAAGGGCCGCACCTGAAGGGATTGAAGAACCGTGGACTAAAGCAGTCCAGAGGCTTCGCCGCAGACTATGACAAGCCGCAATCAACTTCCCTTGCAGCAAGGTAAGCCGTTGCTGCTCTCTTCGGAAGTGATTGACGATGCACTCTGGTTTGTTTGCTCCAGTACTATATCGGGCACTGTGTGGTTTCAGGCCGCATCCTGGCTGACCTGCACAACCGCGCTGATAATGCTGCGCTCATCGCACAGGCCAATAATGCTGCTGCCGTTATGCACGAGCAGGGGCCACGGGCTTTGCTGGCTCAGGGCTGCCATTTCACTCAAAGACGTTGTTTGATGCACACATAAAATGCAGTCTTCGGCCAGTGTCTGCGGTGCAGGCTGCCCTTCTGCCAGAAAAAGCGTGGAGAAGTTTCGTGTATCGGATACGAGCTTGCCGGTTGCAGCTTCCAGCCTGTAAGGGCCGCTCCCCGCTAGGTTAAGGTTCGACAGATCAGGTGCCAGCGGCTTCATGAAAGAGTCAGCGCTCAGAATGGGGAGCGGATTCATGTGGCTGATGAAGTCGCGCACATAATCATTGGCTGGGGTCGCCACGATTTCCTGCGGTGTGCCGGTCTGAACGATACGGCCTTCCTTCATGATCGTGATCTGGTTGCCAATCTTCATGGCTTCATCAATGTCATGGCTGACAAAGAGAATGGTTTTCTTGAGCTTTTTCTGAAGCATCATCAGCTCATCCTGCAGCTTGCGCCGGATCAGCGGGTCAAGGGCAGAAAATGGCTCATCCATCAGCAGGATATCGGCATCGGTGGCAAAGGCGCGGGCCAGCCCCACGCGCTGCTGCATCCCGCCGGAGAGATCCTTGACGTTGGCATCGGCCCATTTGTCCAGCCCGACAAGCTCCAGTTTTTCATCGACCATTTCACGGCGGATTGCAGGTGCTATGTCGCGCAGTTCCAGACCCAAGCCGACATTCTCGCGCACACTGCGCCAGGGCAGGATGGCAAACTGCTGGAACACCATGGCAATGCGTGTTTTGCGCAGGTCCCGCAGCGTATCATCATTGCACGATGCGATATCGACATGCGCCACGCCATTACCGATCAGCACCTCGCCATTGACCGTCTTGTTTAGCCGGTTTGCTGCGCGCAGCAGGGTGGATTTGCCTGAACCGGACAGCCCCATGAGCACGCTGATCTTGCCGCGTTCAACCTCAAGATTGGCGTCGGACACGCCTAGAACAACGCCGGTGGCTTCAAGAATTTCAGCCCGGCTTTTCCCTTCACGGGCCAGTACAATGGCTTTGTCCACCAGTCCTCCCCCTTTGCGGGAGGGGAACATGATATCGACATGGCGGAAGGACAGAGCAGAATTCATTGTCCGGAGTCTCCAGAACGGCAGACACGATCGAGAATAATAGCCAGAATAACGATGGCGAAGCCCGCTTCGAACCCGACATCCACCTGCACGGTGTTAAGAGCGCGTACGACAGGCACCCCAAGTCCCCCGGCACCCACAAGGGCAGCAATAACAACCATGGACAGGCTGAGCATGATGCACTGTGTCAGTCCTGCACGGATCATGGGCAGGGCGGCTGGCAGTTCGATTTTCCAAAGAAGCTGGCGGGGCGTTGCGCCAAAGGCTTCCCCCGCTTCAAGAAAGGTTTTGGACACTGAGGCAATGCCCATTTCCGTCATGCGGATGGGGGCAGGAATAGCGAAAATGATGGTGGAAATAAGCCCAGGCACCGTGCCTAACCCGAACAGGATCAGGGTCGGGATCAGATAGACAAAGGTAGGCAGTGTCTGCATCAGATCCAGCAGCGGGTGCATGGCCTTGTTCAACCAGGGGCGGTGTGCCGCGGCAATACCCAGCGGCACACCAATGAGCATGGAAATAAGGGTGGAAAACAGGATGAGCGATAGCGTGGCCATCGTATCATCCCAGTAGCCCTGATTGAGAATGAACAGTAAGCCGACCCCCACCAGTGTCGGGGCCAGAAACCGCCGCTTGAGTGCGGCGGTACCGGCAACGGCCAGAACGATCAGCATGATGGGAGGGGCGGCCTGCAACAGGGTCGTGAACGAGTCCACGCCCCATGTGATACTGCCGCTGATGACATCCAGCAGACCTGTGCAGTGGACTCGGACTAGATCGACAAGATCCGACATCCACAGACCCAGCGGGATTTTATGGGATGTGATCCAGTCATTCGCAGCGTTTAGCATAGGATTGTGATCTAAACCTCAAAGACCTAGGGATGCACGAACCGCCGGCAGGGCAGGCGCGCCGTCAAAGGTGGTGACACCATCCAGCCATTTATCCAGCACGTCAGGATGTGCTTTCAGCCACTGCTTGGTTGCTTCAGGGGCGGGAACATGATCTTCCGAAATGGCTTTCATCATTTCGTTTTCAGCCGATACGGTAAAGGCAAGCTGCTTGAGCAGGCGGCCGACATTGGGGCATTCAGCCACGTAGCCCTTGCGCACGATGGTATCGACTTCAGCCGAGGCACCAAAGGCTTTCTCGCCACCGGTCAGGTAGGTGATGTTGAAATGCATGTTCATGGGGTGGGGTTCCCATGCCAGAAACACGATTGGCTCCTTGGCGGCAACGGCCCGAGCCACCTGCGAGAGCATGCCCTGTTCGCTGCTTTCGTTCAGGTGGAATTTACCCAGACCGAATTCATTGTGCTGAATCATGCCCAGAATGATCCGGTTGCCATCATTGCCGGGTTCGATTCCGTAAATGGTGCCATGCAGCTTTTCAGCCCAGCCCGCGATATCCTTGAAATCATGCACGCCCTGTGCCGCCACGTAATCCGGCACGCCCAGCGTGTAGTGTGCACCAGACAGGTTGGTGGCGATACGCTCGACAGCACCTTTTTCCAGATAGGGCCCGATAACCGATGCGCCGGACGGCTCCCAGTCGCTCATGAAGGCGTCGAGCTTCTTGATCTGAAGTGACAGGTAGACAACCGAAAGGGCGACCATGGGGGTCTGGGTCTTGTAGCCCATGCCATGCAGCACATTGGCTGTTAGTGCCGTGACAGCGGTGGCGTCTGTCCAGCCGACATCGCCGAGGCGAACGGTCTGACAGGAGGCCGGGTCGGCGGCGGAGGCGGGCAGGGCGGCAAGGGATGAAGAAATAAGAACCGAGGCGGCAAGGAGTAGCTTTTTCATCGGCGGTGTTCTCCAGCTGGTATGCGTCTGATTCACAGGCTGGATCATTCTGAATAAAAAATGAAATGAAGTGCAAGGGAAATACGGAGAAAAAGAAGGAATTTTTTGTAAATAACTCAAGTGGATGTAATATTTTCAGCAGGTGGCATTTTCTTCAAACGAATGTCCATGTCATTCAATAAGAGAATATGGTTTCTTGTGTGAAATGACGAGCCGCCCGTATGCGGCGTCCTGTCCGGTGACGAATTAAAGAGGAATTTATGGAAATTTGCCGTAGCTGGGTGGGCGGGCAGCCCCTGCCGTCAACCGGAGAGCGTTTTCCGGTTATAAATCCCGCCACCGGAGAGGTACTGACACAGGCCGAAAGTGCCACGGCGGAAACCATGGCCGCCGCAGTGGAAACGGCGCGGGCCGGGCAGAAGGTCTGGGCTGCCATGACGGGGGCCGAACGCGGTCGTATTCTGCGGCGCGCGGCTGACCTGCTACGTGAAAACAATAGCGAACTCGCCCGGCTGGAAACGCTGGACACCGGCAAACCCATTGCCGAGACCGAAGCGGTGGATATCCTGTCCGGTGCGGATGCGCTTGAGTATTTCGGTGCGGTGGCAGCCAATCTGAATGGTGAAGCCGTTGACCTCGGGCCGCAGGCTTTCGGCTATACCCGCCGGGAGCCGCTGGGCCTTACTGCAGGCATTGGCGCGTGGAACTACCCGATTCAGATCGCATGCTGGAAATCCGCGCCTGCGCTGGCCTGCGGCAATGCCATGCTGTTCAAACCCTCGGAAATGACACCGCTGACAGCCGTGCATCTAGCCCGGATTTACAAACAGGCAGGCGTGCCCGATGGTGTGTTCAACGTCGTGCAGGGGGCGGCCGATGTGGGCCGCATGCTGGTGAGCGAACCCGCCATCCGCAAGGTGTCCCTGACCGGAGAAGTCGGAACCGGGCGGCGCGTGATGGCAGGGGCGGCTGAAACGCTCAAATACGTTACGCTTGAACTGGGTGGCAAATCGCCACTGATTGTTTTTGAGGACGCGGATATCGATAACGCCGTATCTGCCGCGCTGCTGGCCAATTTTTATTCAGCGGGTGAGATCTGTTCAAACGGTACGCGTGTTTTTGTCCATGTTTCCATCCGTGATCGTTTTCTGGCAGCACTGAAGGCGCGCGTTGAAAAAATCCGCGTTGGCGCGCCGCTTGATCCGCAGAGCCAGATGGGTTCCCTGATTTCGCAGGGGCATATGGAAAAAGTGCTTGAGTATATTGAAATCGGCAAACAGGAAGGAGCGCGGCTTCTGACTGGCGGATACCGCGTGCAGGAAGGTGATCTGGCGCATGGGGCTTTTGTTGCCCCCACGGTTTTTGCCGATTGCGTGGATGAAATGCGCATCATGCGTGAAGAAATTTTTGGCCCCGTTATGGCTGTTTCTGACTTTGTTGAGGAAGACGAGGTTATTGCTCGCGCCAATGCAACCGTTTTTGGTCTGGCGGCGGGTGTGTTCTCATCCGATCTGGCGCGTGCTCACAGGGTTATTCATCAGCTTGAAGCCGGCACATGCTGGATCAACACTTATAATATCACCCCGATCGAGCTGCCGTTTGGCGGATACAAGCAGTCGGGCCTTGGGCGTGAAAACAGCCGTCTGGCTGTTGAACATTACACACAGGTCAAGAGCGTTTACGTGAATCTTGGCGGTGTGGATGCCCCTTATTAAGCGGAAGAAAACGCATGTCTGAGTTCGATTACATCGTTATCGGGGCTGGTTCGGCCGGGTGCGTGCTGGCTAACCGGCTGAGCGAAAGCGGGCAGGATACGGTGCTGCTGCTTGAATTCGGCGGAAGCGATAAATCCATTATCGTGCAGATGCCTTCCGCGCTGGCCATGCCCATGCACGACAAGCGCTTCAATTGGTTTTACGAGAGTGAACCCGAGCCGAACCTGAACGGACGGCGCATGCACACGCCGCGTGGCAAGGGGCTGGGTGGGTCTTCCTCCATCAACGGCATGGTGTATGTGCGTGGTCATGCGCTGGACTTTGCCGAATGGGAGCAAATGGGAGCAACCGGGTGGAACTACGCGAATGTTCTGCCGTATTTCCGCCGCGCCGAAGGGTGTGATGAGGGCGATGCCGAATATCGTGGTCGGCATGGCATGTTGCAGACCCAGTATGGCACGCTGGATAACCCCCTGCATGAAGCCTGGATGAAGGCGGGTGAGCAGGCCGGTTATGTGCGGACTGGAGATTATAACGGCTACCGTCAGGAAGGCTTTGACCGGATGAGTATGACGGTCAAGGACGGGGTGCGCTGGAGCACGGCCAATGCTTATCTGCGCCCGGCCTTGTCGCGCAAAAACCTCAGCCTTGAAACCCATGCCCGCGTCATGCGGCTTGTGTTCGAGGGGCGGCGGGCTGTTGGCGTGGTTTACCGGCAGGGTAATCAGGAGTTCACGGTGCGGGCGCGGCGTGAGGTGATTCTGAGCGGTGGTTCCATCAACTCGCCGCAGTTGCTCAAACTCTCCGGTATCGGGCCTGCACAGGAACTGCGTGAGCATGGTATTTCCGTGCTGGCGGACAGGCCAGGTGTTGGTGAGAATTTGCAGGATCATCTGGAATTCTATTTTCAGGTCGCCTGCACGCAGCCCATCACCCTGTATTCCGCCATGGGGCCACTGGCCAAGCTGGGAATCGGCCTGCGCTGGCTTGCGCGCAAGGACGGGCTGGGGGCTAGCAACCATTTTGAAAGCTGTGGCTTTATCCGCAGCCGGGCGGGAATCGAATACCCCGATATCCAGTTCCACTTCCTACCGCTGGCCGTCACGTATGATGGTAAGGGACTGGCCTCAAGCCATGGTTTTCAGGCTCATGTCGGGCCTATGCGGTCCAAAAGTCGTGGCTGGGTGCGCCTGCGTTCTTCCAACCCGGAAGACAAACCGCTGATTGCCTTCAATTACATGAGCCACCCGGATGACTGGGTGGATATGCGTAACTGCGTGCGTTTGACGCGCGAGATTTTTGCGCAGGAGGCTTTCGATCCTTTCCGCGGGCGTGAAATCCAGCCCGGAGCCGACTGCCAGACGGATGAACAGATCGATGCGTTTATTCGTGACAAGGTGGAAAGTGCGCTGCACCCCTCCTGCACCTGTAAAATGGGTCGGGCGGATGACCCTATGGCTGTAGTGGATTCTGAAACGCGCGTGATTGGTGTGGAAGGTCTGCGGGTTGTCGATTCTTCCATCATGCCCCGGATCACCAATGGTAACCTGAACGCGCCCACAGTCATGATTGCGGAAAAAGCTTCCGACCATATTATGGGCAAGCCTCCGCTCCCGGCGTCTAACGCGCCATATTACGTGCCGGAAAACTGGCAGACCCATCAGCGCTGATTGACACGGGGGCGCGCAAAGACAAAGGATGCAACAAGATATGGAGCACCAGATTCCGCCTGCTGTGGCAGATTTTCTGCAACGACATGGCCTGTCCTATCAGGCGGTTTTTCACCCGCAAGTGCATACGGTGGAAGAGGCCATGCCGTACTGGCAGCAACTGCCGGGACTGCATACAAAAAATCTGTTTCTCAAGGATGCTAAAGGCAAACTGTTTGTTGTGACCTGTCTGGCAGGGCGGTCGCTGGACATGAAAAAGCTGCCAGAAGCCTTGAACAGCAAAAAGCTTTCATTCGGCAAACCTGAACTGATGTGGGAATGCCTGCAAACGCAGCCCGGTGCGCTCGGGCCTTTGAGCATGCTGGCTGATACTGCGCATCAGGTTACGTTTGCCATTGATGAGGCATTGTGGAATGCGGATTTCGTGACATGCCACCCCATGGTGAATACATGCACGGTTTCCATGGCGGTGCCTGACCTGAAAGCCGCACTCAAACATATGGGAGTTGAACCGGTGGTGTTGGCACTGGAGCCGAAAGGAGCCGAAGCTGCCTGAATGGCATGATTGCAGGGCCCCCACATCATTGGAGGGCTTTGCTGTTAGTCGCTTATTCTTGATTTTAATAATCACTATCAATTATAAGGGCCGAAATCTCAGGAAAGGGACGGCCCAGCATGTTGGTATGTATTTCCAGTGTACTGACACAGGATGAAGTGGCACATTGCCGCAGCGTGCTGGAACAGCAGGACTGGGTAGACGGCAAGGTTACGGCGGGCGAGCAGTCTGCCAAGGCCAAAACCAACCTTCAGATTCCGCAGGATAGTCAGGCCAGCCGCGAACTGGGGGAACTGATTTTGCGCGCTTTGGGCCGCAATCCCATGTTCAATAGCGCAGCCCTGCCTTTGCGTGTGTATCCGCCCCTGTTCAACCGCTATGATGCTGGCATGCAGTTTGGCATGCATGTGGATAACGCCATTCGCCCCCTGCCGGGCACGGGTATGCGAATCCGCACGGATGTCTCCTCCACCCTGTTTCTGAGCGAGCCGGATGAATATGAGGGGGGTGAACTGGTGATTCAGGACACCTATGGCACCCAGCAGGTCAAGCTGGCGGCGGGGGATATGGTAGTCTACCCTTCTACCAGCCTGCATGCCGTAAGTCCGATTACACGGGGCAGCCGCTGGGCTTCCTTTTTCTGGTCGCAATCGCTCGTCAAGGATGATGGACAGAGAACCCTGCTCCACCAGTTCGATCTCTCGATCATGGAAACCCGCAAGGCCCTGCCGGATGATCATGCGGCGGTTCTGGGGCTGACGGCCACCTATCATAATCTACTGAGACAATGGGCTGAACTGTAAACAATGTTTCTACGGTTCATGCACGGGCTGCGGAGTAAACTTTCCCTTGCCCTGATCATAATGGGGGTGCTGGCCAGTGCCAGTGCCAGTGCCAGTGCCAGTGCCAGTGCCAGTGCCAGTGCCA